>JAUIHC010000047.1 GCA_030432455.1 Phycisphaerae bacterium
CCCTTCATGATGCGACGGATCTGCTTCTCCGCATCGAACTGGCCCACATGGCGGCGACGCGACTCGTCGCACTCCCGCATCGCCCATTCGAGCCGACCGGTGGCCTCCAGTCCTTCCCGGATCCTCGCCCACGCGAGCGGCAGGAAGCGGACGTCGTCGGCGGCGTAGCGGATCTGCCGATCGGTGAGCGGACGAGCGTCCCAGTCGGTGAAGGTGTGCCCCTTCGTGAGGACATGCCCGGTGAAGCGATCGACGACCTTCGCGAGCGAGCTCGGCCACGGCATGTCGAGGAACGCGGCGCAGACCTGCGTGTCCACAATCCCCTGCGGCTCGCCGCCGAACACGCGGCGAACCGGCTCGAGATCCTGCGCGCCGTCGTGCACCAGCGTCTCGATCGACGGATCGGCGACGAGCTCGAAGATCGGGCCGAGGTCGGACACCTCGACCGGATCGATCAGGGCGAGGCGTTCGGTGGTGGCGACCTGCACGAGACAGATCCGCGGATGGAACGTCTCCTCGCCGATGAACTCGGTGTCGTAGGCGAAGCTGCCCGCCGACCGGATGGCCGCGACGACCTCGGCGAGCGCCGACTCGTCGGTCACGATCTCGGGGCGGCTCGAGACCAGCATCGGATGATCGGCGATCTCGTCGAGTTGGACGCCCTCGGCCTCGGCTTCGGCGTGCATCTGGGACCGCTTGCGTCGCCGAAAACTCGCTCGTCCGTCGCGCTCGTGCCTGGACATCCGGTCACTGTTCCCGATTGGAGATCGCATCCGCCCGAGGATCGCGCCACGCGCGACCGGCATCACGGTGCATCTGTTCTGTCGTGCGATCGTCCGGACCACCCGGGACGGCTCGCTGCCTTCGTCCCCGTTCTGCCGAAGCAGAATCGCCAGTCTACGATGACGCCCCGCGTCCGGTGCGGTTCCGCAACCCTCGACGCGATCCGCCCCCGACATGTCCAGGGAACCCTTCGATGCCCCGATTCGTCCTGATCGTTCATCTTCTGGCCCTGACCGCCTCGGTCGGGCTCGCGACGCGTCCGGGGATCGCCGGTGAATCATTGCTCGACGACTTCCGATTCCTCGGGATCCCGGTCGTCGGCACCGTCGGTGCCGACCAGACCGCGGAGGGTGTCGGCCAGGCGCTCGCGCTCGCGCGGGCCGAAGGGCTGGACGGCGTGGTGATCGAGATCGATGCCCGCAGCGGCGACCTCGACGACGGCGTGGCGATCGCCGGCCTGATCACTGCGGCGGCCGAGGACCTGCGGACGGTGGCGGTCGTTCGTCGCGCAGGCGGCGCCGCCCTCCCGATCGTCTTCGCCTGCGAGGAATGGATCGTGCTGGAGGAGACGACCGTCGAGGGCCGCGACGAGCGAGGCGGGCGGTCCCGCACGACGCTCGGATCGGATCGCACCGCGTTGCAGGCGCTTCCCGCCCGGGCGAACGACCTCGATGCCCTCGAGGCCACGCTCGCGGCGACCCGTTCCGCATGTCGGCGGATGATCCCCGGCACGGTGACCGAACCGGTCCGCCGTGGTCGGCAGACACTGGCGGAGGCGCTCGCGGATCCGACCCGCAACCTGCTGGTCGCAGACACCAGTGAACTGCCGGACGCCACCGACGGCCCCGGCCCCGGCGTCGCCGGGCTCGGGCTGGTTCCCGCGGTGCGGCCGATCCCGCCCATGGGAGATGCGACGATCGTGCCCACCGCGGACCTCGGCCCCGGCATCACCGCCCGGCAGTGGCGACGCACGGGCCTGGCGACCCTGGCGGCCACCGGTCTCGACCCCCTGGCGGAGGCGCTCGGCGTCGTCGCCTGCGAGTCGTTCGGTGACATGGGGGCCGCGCTGGTGGCATCGAATGCCGACGATCGCGCCTCCGCCCGGGCCTCGCTCGGCAGTCGCATCGACTCGCTGTTCTCGGCGCTCGACGGTGCCGGCACGCTCGCCCAAGGCATGGCGTGGACCGTGGCCCGCGCCCGACTCTCGGATCCCTCCGATAGACGACGGGCCGGTCGGCTTCCGATGGTGCACGCGGACGGCGCCTGGCGACTCGCGCCGGAATCGACGCCGTTCTGGACTCGATTCTGCGACGACTCGATTCGCCGGTGGAGCGGCGTGATCGAGATCGCGGACACCGTGGACGAACTGCTCGATCGCGCCGCGACGATCCGCGGCGAGCTTGCGGCCGTCGAGCCGGATCCCGCGGACGTGGAGCGCCTCGCCGAGGCGCTGTCGATCTCGGCGACGCGGCTCGAATCGATCCGCGAGGCGAGGATGGGATTCGACGCGCTCGCGGAGGAGGCCGGCAAGGCGATCACGCTGCTGGAGCAGTGGCGCGAGGTCCCGCCCGTGCTTCCGACGGAGGCGTCGAACTAAGTCGCCGTGAGCCGGCGGCAGTACGCGAGTTCCTCGCCGCTCATCCAGTACTCGGGTTGCAGCGAGAGCAGGTAGTCGGCGACGGCGCGGGCGCGGCCATGCGTCCAGCCGTACGCGGCGCCCTGCTCGTGACCCTCGACCCCGGCCCGCAGCCGCTCCAGCATGGATGTCACCCCGGCCATGCCGAAGGGAAGATCCTGATGAAGGGAGTCGCGGTCTCTGGAATCGAACGATTCTCCGCCGTCGGCAGGCTGCTCGTCGGACATGACATGGTCTCCGGGAAGGATGACCACCGTCCTACGGGTGCGGTGCCGTCCGGTTCGGCGGGTGTTCACCCTCCCCAGCGGTCCCGAACCGCACGCAGCCGATCGAGATTCGCCAGCGCGATCTCCACGAGCTCGGGATCGAAGTGCCCGCCCGACTCCGCCCGCAGGGTCTCGGTGACCTGATCCTCGCTCCACGCCTCCTTGTACGCGCGCCGTGACGACAGCGCGTCGAAGACATCGGCGAGCCCCACGATCCGAGCGAAGATCGGAATCTCTTCGCCCGCAAGTCCCCGTCGCACCGGCTCGACCGCCTCGCCGAGGTCGGCGTCGATCTCGATCGGGCCCGGGTAGCCGGCCCCATCCCATCGTTCGTGATGATGCAGGGCCACGTCGCGGGCGATGTCGTCGAAGTCCGTCCGCATCCCCTGGAAGAGCCGGGCGCCGATCACGGTGTGCCGCTGCATGACCGCGTACTCGCGATCGTCGAGCCGACCGGGCTTCTTCAGGATGGCGTCGGGAATCCCGACCTTGCCGACGTCGTGCAGCAGCGCCGCGGTGGCCAGCCGGTCGAGCGACGCCTCGTAGTCGGCTTCGGCCATGCCGCGGCGGGACGCCCACGCCTCGTAGAGGACCTTGGAGTATCCGCTCACCCGCTGGACATGCGCCCCGGTCTCGGTCGGATCGCGGACCTCGGCCATCGCGATCATCCGCATGACCAGCGCCTTGGTCATGGTGGTCCGCTCGATCGCGACCGCGGCGAGGGCGGCGACATGCTCGACCACCCGCTGGTCCTCCGCGGTGAAGGTCCGACCCGACGACTCGCCGCCGGGATTGGCGAGCTGCAGGACCCCGCGGATCTCGCCGTCGATGTTCGCCAGCGGGAGGCTCAGCAGCGCCCGGGTGCGATAGCCGGCGTCGTGATCGCGTCCCCGGTCGAACTCCACGCCGAGTTCGGGAGGGATGTCGTACGCGTCGTCGATCCGGAACGCCTTTCCGGTGAGGGCGGTGGTGCCGGCGACCGTGCCCAGCGTGCGCGGCCGCTCGATGAGCTGCGTGAACACCTGACCGGCGCGTCCGGCGAGCGCCTCGTTCTGGATGTGCCGGCACTGGAGCGTGTCGTCGTCGATCGTGAACACCGCCCCCGCCTCGGCGTCGCAGGTGCGTCGCGCCTCGGTGAGGATGCGGTCGATCAGACGATCGAAGTCCTTGATCCGGTTGAGTTCCGGGCCGAGACCGGTGATCGCGTCCAGTCGCTTCCGGTCGCGCTGCAGCGACGACTCCAATCCCTGGTTGTCGGCCTCGAGCCGGGCGTTGAGGTGCGCAATCTCCTTGTGCGACTCCTCCAGCCGACGCTTCGCCATCCGCTGCTCGGCCGCGATGCGACGCCGCTCGGCCTGCATGCGGATCCGGGCGAGCAGCTCGACCGACTCTGGCATCTTGACGAGGTAGTCGTCGGCGCCGCGCGAGAACGCCTCGGCCTTGGTGGCGCCCTCCTCGCGACTCGACAGCATGATGACCGGGATCTCGGCGAGTCCGGCCGTGCGCCGGTAGGTCGCGAGCAGGTCGAGCCCGTCCACCCCCGGCATCACGAGATCCTGCAGGATGACGTCGGGGCGAAGCGATCGTGCGATCTCGACCACCACCGACGAGTCGGTGACGGAATCGAAGGCGATGTCGTCGTGTTCCGCGAGCATCCGGCGGATGCCCTCGACGACGATCGGCTGGTCGTCGACCAGCAGGACACGGATCTTGTCGGCGTGCATGGGTGATCGGATTCCCGAGACTCGGGGATCATATCCCCCCGGATCCGGAACCGGCGTCGAGCCAAGCGTTCGATTGGCGTTCAGATCACCGTCCGAGTCAGACCGCGAAGTACACCGCATCGGGGTGATGCATCACGAGGGCGCTGGTGGACTGCTCCGGGTCGATCTGCCAGTTCTCGGTGAGCCGGCACCCGATCCGCTCGGGCTGGAGCAGACGGAAGAGCGTCTCCTGATCGGACATGTCGGGGCAGGCGGGGTAGCCGAACGAGTACCGGCAGCCGCGGTAGTTCTGACTGAAGAGCCGTGGGATCGACGGATCGTCCTCGTGCCCGATGCCGAGCTCGGCCCGCATCCGCTTGTGCCAGAGTTCGGCCAGGGCCTCGGCGCACTCGACGCCGAAGCCGTGCAGATAGAGATAGTCGGCGTAGCGATCGGCCTCGAACAGCGTCTTCGCGCGACGGGAGACCTCCTCCCCCATCGTCACGCACTGCATGCCGACGACGTCCCGCTCGCCCGACGCGATCGGCCGGAAGTAGTCGGAGAGACACCGCCGCTGTCGGGCCGTCTGCCGGGGGAAGCTGAAGCGGGCCACCTCGCGATCGTGGTCCTCGGCGTCGAAGATCACCAGATCGTCGCCGTCGGCATTGGCGGGCCACCAGCCGTAGACGACCTGGGGCCTGAGGATCCGCTGGTCGCGGCATTCGGCCTTCAGTCGCTCGAAGACCGGCACCGCGTGCTCGGCGAGATGCTTCTCGTAGTCCTCCGGACTCATCGCCCCCCGCTTGAGCCCCCACTGTCCGCGGAAGAGCGCCGTGCGGTTCACATAGGCGAAGACCTCGTCGAGCGGCACCGACTCGACCAGACGGGCGCCGAGGAACGGCGCGGTCGGGAGCTCTTCGAGCACCGAAAGCGCGGCCGGCGCCTCGACGGTCGCGACGCAGCCGCGACTGGCCGACCGCCCCGCGGCGACGGTCGCCTCGGCGGCGGCCCGCTTCTCGAGTCGGGCTTCGATCTCCGCGTCGATCGCGTCGAGCCCGCCCCCGGCGATGTGATCGCAGATGCGAAGACCGTCGAACGCGTCCTTGCCGTAGTAGAGCGGGCCTTCGTAGATGTCGCGGAGTCGCTTCTCGGCATGGAACCGGGTCAGGGCCGCACCGCCGAGGATGACCGGAACCCTGATGTCGAGCTCGTTGAGGACATGGAGGTTCTCCTCCATGATCGCGACCGACTTCACCAGCAGGCCGCTCATGCCGATCGCGTCGGCCCGGGTCTCCCGCCAGGCATCGACGATCTGCTGCACCGACTGCTTGATGCCGAGGTTGTAGACCGTGTAGCCGTTGTTGGTGAGGATGATGTCCACGAGGTTCTTGCCGATGTCGTGCACGTCGCCGGCGACGGTCGCGAGCACGATCGACCCGCGGGACGAGTTGCCCTCCACCTTGTCCATGTGCGGTTCGAGGTGCGCGACGGCCTTCTTCATCACCTCGGCGGACTGGAGCACGAACGGGAGTTGCATCCGACCGTCGGCGAAGAGCTCGCCGACCGTCTTCATGCCCGCGAGCAGGTGATCGTTGACGATCTCGAGCGGCGGATAGGCGGCGAGCGCCTCGTCGAGCGTCTCGTGGAGTCCGCCGTCCTCGCCGTCGATGATGTGACGCCGGAGGCGATCCTCGAGCGGGAGGTCCGCCAGCGCCGGTCCGCGATCCTCCACCTCGCCCTCGGGAAAGAGCCCGATGAAGTGCAGCAGCGGATCGAAGTCGGCGGGCGTGCCCTCGGGGCGATCGGTGCCTCGACGATCGAAGACGAGCCACTCGGCGGCGGTCCACTTCTCCTCGTCGATCTTGGTGCGCGGCAGGATCTTCGACGCGTGCACGATCGCCGCGGTGAGACCGCGTTCGCGGGCGTGGTGCAGGAAGACCGAGTTGAGCACCGCGCGGGCGGCGGGCCGGAGTCCGAAGGAGATGTTCGAGAGTCCGAGCAGGATGCCGCACTTCGGGAACCGCTCGGCGATGAGTCGGATGCCCTCGAGGGTCTCGTGTCCGAGGCGTCGATCGGCTTCGGTGCCGGTGGCGATCGTGAAGGTGAGCGGGTCGAAGAGCAGGTCGCGTTCGTCGAGCCCCCACTTCCGCGTGAAGAGCTCGTGCATCCGGCTCGCGATCTCGAGCTTGCGGCCGGCGGTCTTCGCCATCCCCGCCTCGGGGTCCTCGTCGATGGTGAGCGCGACGCACGCGGCGCCGTGGGCCTTGAGGAGCGGGCAGATCTCGTCGAACCGCTTCTCGCCGTCCTCGAGGTTGATCGAGTTGACCACGCACTTGCCGCCGAGTCGCTTGAGCCCCGCCTCGATCGCGCGGGCGTCGGTGGAGTCGAGCATGATCGGGGCGTTGAGCCCGGTGGCGAACCGCTTCGCGACCTCGCTCATGTCGCGGGCGCCGTCGCGACCGACGAAGTCCACGCAGAGGTCGACCAGGTGCGCCCCGCCGCGGAGCTCCTCGCGACCCATGCCGAGCAGTCCGTCCCAGTCCTCGTCGTCGAGCAGTCGCTTGAACTTGCGGCTTCCGTTGGCGTTGGTGCGCTCGGCGACGATGAGGAACGAGTTGTCCTGACGGAACTCGGTGAAGCCGTAGAGGCTCGAGCAGCCGGCGGCGAGTTCGACGGTCTCCCGCTCGGGCCGCGGGCGGTCACCGACGAGCGAGGCGAGGGCGGCGATGTGCTCGGGCGTGGTTCCGCAGCATCCTCCGACCAGATTGACCCCGAGTTCCTCGACGAAGCGACGCATCGCCTCGGCGAAGGGCCGCGGCCCGAGCGGGTACGACGCCTTGCCATCGACGAGCACGGGGAGTCCGGCGTTGGGCACGACCGAGATGTGGCGGTCCCAGTGCTTCGCAAGGAAGGAGACGTGCGGCGTCATCTCGACGGGACCGGTCGCACAGTTGAGCCCGAGGCTCGCGATCGGCAGCATGCGGAGGGCGTTGACCGCGGCAGCGATGTCGGTGCCGAGCAGCATGGTGCCGGTGGTCTCGATGGTGATCGAGACCATGATGGGAACCTCGTCCACCGAACGACCGACCTCGTCGAGGGCGGCGAGACAGGCGTTGACGGCGCACCGCACCTGCAGGATGTCCTGGCAGGTCTCGATGAGGAACGCGTCGGTGCCGCCGTCGAGGAGACCGCGGGCCTGCTCGGTGTAGCTGGCGAGCATGGCGTCCCAGTCGGTGTGGCCGAGACTGACGAGCTTGGTGCCGGGGCCCATCGAGCCGAGGACGAAGCGGGGCTTGTCGGGGGTGGCGAACTTCTCGCAGGCGGCCCGGGCGAGCTCGACGCCGCGGCGATTCAGCTCGCGGGTCATGGAGACGACCTCCTGGTCGAACTCGGCCCCGACGAGAAGGTTGGCTCCGAAGGTGTTGGTCTCGATGCAGTCGGCGCCAGCCTCGAGGAAGGTCTCGTGGATCCGCTGGATCATGTCCGGGCGGCTGTGGGTGAGGATCTCGGAGCAGTTCTCGCGGCCGAGCCAGTCGTCGAGACGACAGTCGTCGCAGGACTGGAGGCTGGTGCCCATGGCCCCGTCGATGAGGAGGACGCGGCGGTCGAGGGCGGCGAGAAGCGGGCTGGCGGACATGGAGGCTTCCAGGGCGTCGGGCGACGGGAGAGAGCGGATGGCTCGACGGATGGGCGGGTGGCGGGGTGGCGGGGTGGCGGGGTGGCGGGGTGGCGGGGTGGATGAGCGGAGACGCAGGGAAGGTACGGCCGGAACCGCAGGCTTTCAACCGTTCATCCGGATGAACGGATGAAGCCGCCTTATCGGGCCGGACCACGCGGACGACCACCGGAATTGGGGACAGGCACCGACCTCGGCCCGAAATTGGGGACAGGCATCGACCTCGACCACCGGAATTGGGGACAGGCACCGACCTCGGCCCCGGAATTGGGGACAGGCACCGACTTCGGCCCCGGAATTGGGGACAGGCACCGACTTCGGCCCCGGAATTGGGGACAGGCACCGACTTCGGCCCCGGAATTGGGGACAGGCACCGACCGCGGCCCCCGGAATTGGGGACAGGCACCGACCTCGGCCCGGGAATTGGGGACAGGCACCGACTTCGGCCCCGGAATTGGGGACAGGCACCGACCTCGGCCCCGGAATTGGGGACAGGCACCGACCTCGGCCCCGGAATTGGGGACAGGCACCGACCTCGGCCCCGGAATCGGGGACAGGCACCGACCGAGCGGGCTCGGGTCTGGCGTGACGACCACCCGTGGCCACTGTGTCCCGGCGGATACGATGGTCCGCTCGCGTTCCGCCTCGCCGTGGCTCGGCGTCGCCTCTCGCCCCGGCAGATCTGCTCGAACTGGACCCGACGCCATGCGATCCGCTCCCCGACGCCGCCCCGACCTCCACATGCCCCCCGTGACCCGGACCGCGACGATCGGTCTTCTCGCCGCCACCCTCCTCGCCGGGGGATGCGGCTCACCCCCCGCCCCCACCCCGGCGACCGAGACCGACCGGTCGGCCCTCGGCCGTCCCGGCTCCCCTCCGCCCACCGCCTACGCGACCTTCGACGCGGTCTGGACCACCGTGGACGAGCGGCACTTCGACCCCGAGCACGCGGGCGTGGATTGGGATGCGGTTCGCACCTCGTACCGCCCCCTCATCGAAGCGACCCGCACTCAGGACGACGTCCGCCGCGTCCTCAGGACGATGCTCGCCGAACTCGGCCAGACCCATTTCGTGATCATTCCGAAGGAGGCCGCCGAGTCGGCCCGCGCCGCCGCGGATGCGGACCCCGCCCGGAATGCCTCCCCCGACTCCACCGCCACCGCCGATGCCGACCCCGACGATGCCGAGCGGGGGGTCACCGGCCTCCGCTTCGACTGGTCGGGCGACGAGGCGCTCGTGGTCGATGTTCGCCCCGGCTCGCCCGGCGATGACGCCGGCATCCGTCCCGGCTGGCGTTTCGAGCGGATGGACGACTTCGAGCCGACCCCCGATCTGGCCGGCGTCCGCGCGGCCGCCGCCGCGAGCGGCGCGCCCTTCGCGGTGACCGAGGCCGCGATGGTCCTCAACGGCCGCAGCACCGGCGAGGTCGGTTCGTCGAGCACGTTCGTCTTCACCGACGGCGCCGGCGAGACTCTCGAACACGCTCTTCGGTTCGAGGTCGAACCCGGCGAGCGCGTCGGATTCGGACTCCTGCCTCCGACGCCGTTCGTCTTCGAGACCCGCATCCTCACCCCCGAGGAACTCGACGCCTGGGGGATCGCCCGGCGACCGGACGGCTCTCATCCGACGATCGTGGTGACCTCGTTCAACATCTGGATGTTCCCCGCCCTCAAGCCGATGGCCGACGCGGTGGACGCCCACCGCGATGCGGACGGTTTCATCATCGATCTCCGCGGCAACCCCGGCGGCGTCGGCGGACTCGCCATGGGTGTCGCCGGGCACTTCATGGACGAGGCCGAGAGCCTCGGCGACCTCGTGTCACGTGACACCACGATGCACTTCGCGGTCAATCCCCAGAAGGTGACGATGGACGGCCGACTCGTCGATCCGTTCTCCGGGCCGCTCGCGATCGTGACGGACTCGGGCAGTGCGAGCACGTCGGAGGTCTTCGCCGCCGGACTGCAGCAACTCGGGCGGGCGACGGTCGTCGGACGTCCCAGCGCGGGGGCGGCGCTTCCCGCGCACCTCACCGAACTGCCCAACGGCGACACCTTCATGTTCGCGATCGCCGACTTCATCGGGCCCGCCGGCCACAGCATCGAGGGGACCGGTGTCATCCCCGACATGGCGGTACCGCTCGATCGCGCCCGACTGCTCGCCGAGGACGACCCGGACCTGGCCGCCGCCGCCCGCTGGATCTGCGGCGCCGACGACTCGAACTGAACCTGCATCGAACCCGCAGATCCCCGTCCACTGACCACCCGTCCACCCGTCCACCCGTGCCATCGCCCCTTCGGAGCTCAGCCCTCATGCCACGCCCCCACCGAATCGCCTTCGCCCTCTGCGGTGTTCTCGCCGCGCCGATCCTGTCGTCCGCCGTCGCTCAGGATGCGCCCGCACCAGCCGCCGCCGACACCCGACCGCTGCCGACCGCCGAGGCGATCCACGCGAAGATGATCGACTTCATGGGCGGCCGCGAGGCGTTCGCCGAGATCCGCCCGGTCCAGTCCACCGGCACCTTCAGCGTGCCTGCCATGCAGATGAAGGGCGACATGAAGACCTGGAGTGCGCCGCCGAACCTCATGAAGGTCGAGGTGAACATTCCCGGCGTCGGAACCTCGCTGACCGGATTCGACGGCACCGTCGGCTGGTCGATCGACCCCGTCCGGGGCGCCTCGCTCATGGAGGGCGACATGCTCGCCCAGATCAAGGACGAGGCCAACGCAACCGCCGAACTCGACCTCCTCAAGCGGTACGACTCGGCGACCGTCACCGGCCGTGAGACCTTCGAAGGCGTCGAGTGCGTGGTGCTCAAGCTCGTCCGCGGCAAGATGGTCGAGGAACGGTTCATCGTCGAGAACACCGGCGAACTCAAGGGCCGTCGCGCCAAGGCGCCCTCGCCGATGGGCGAGATTCCGACGATCACCGTGAACGAGGAGTGGAAGACCGTCGGCAAGCAGCGCATCCCCAGCCGGATCGTCATGAAGATGATGGGCATGGAGCAGGTGATGACCATCGACGAGGTGACCGCGATCGAGCCGGCCGCGGACACCTTCGCCCTGCCGCCGGCGATCAAGGCGCTCGTCGAGCAGCGGGAGACCGGCGCGGCCGCGGGCGGCACGACCTCCACCAGCAGCTCGTCCTCGTCGTCCTCGTCGACCGGTTCCAAGTCGTCGAGCTCCAAGTCGTCCAGTTCGAAGTCGTCGAGCTCGTCGTCTCGGAAGTCGGGATCGAGTTCGGGCTCCAGCACCGGCGGTCGCGGCTCGTGACCGACTGCATCCGGGTCGAAGGGGTCGAGAAGCGATTCGGTCGCGTGCACGCGGTGCGCGACCTGTCGCTCTCGATCCCCATGGGTTCGCTCTGCGGCTTTCTGGGCCCCAACGGCGCCGGCAAGAGCACGACGATCCGGATGATCATGTCGATCATCCGACCCGACGCCGGCTCGCTCCGGGTGCTCGACGGCGACGCGCTCGACCGCAAGGATCGCATCGGCTACCTGCCCGAGGAACGCGGCGTCTATCGAAAGATGAAGGTCGGCGAGTACCTGACCTACATCGGACGCCTCAAGGGCGTCGACGCGAACGCGCTGCGGCGCCGGATCGACGAGTGGCTCGAACGCGTCGAGCTGCCCGGCGTCCAACGCCGCAAGTGCGAGGAACTCAGCAAGGGGATGCAGCAGAAGGTCCAGTTCCTCGCCGCGATCATCCACGATCCGGAATTGATCATCCTCGACGAACCGTTCTCCGGGCTCGACCCGGTCAACGCCCAGCTTCTCAACGATCTGATCCGCGGTCTCCATGCCGAAGGCCGCACGATCCTGTTCTCGACGCACGTGCTGCATCAGGCGGAGCGGATGTGCGATCGCATCGTGTTGATCGACCGGGGCACCAAGGTGCTCGACGAGAACCTCGATTCGATCCGGGCGAGGTTCGATCCCCGAACGATCACCGCCGAGCCGGACGGAGACCCGCAGGCCTGGGCACGGTCGATCGAGGGCATCCGGGGCGTCGAGGCCGTCGACCTCAGTCTCGACGACGATCGGGTGCACGCCCGCCTCGCCGAGGACGCCGACCCCGCCCAGGTGATGTCCGAGTGCCTCGCCATGGGGCCGGTGCGTTCGATCGAGCGAGCCCGCACCACGCTCGACGAGGTCTTCTTCTCTCTGGTCGGTCGTCGCGCCGACCATGTCGACATCGAATCGACGACCGAATCCACCACGGGAGTCGCCGCCCATGGCTGACCGCACGTTGGCCCGCGTCGGCAGCGTCGCGTGGCGCGAGTTCCGGCACACGGCCCTCACCAAGTCGTTCTTCATCGGCGCCGTGATCGTTCCGATCGTGATGATCGGTCTCATGACGCTGGTGCCGGCCTTGATGGTCTCGCAGCTCCAGCCGCTCGAAGGCGACCTCGCGGTCGTGGACGAGACCGGTCGGTTCGCACCCGCCCTGCATTCGATCGTCGAAGATCGACGAAGCGGCGACCTGCCGGACGAGGCGAAGGAGGCGCTGGAGGAACTGGGAGCGGGACGGCTCGGCGCCGACGTCGCCCGATCCGCCCAGGCCACCTCCGCCCCGATGGTGGCGGTCACCACCTTCGGCGCCGATGCCGATGTCGACGCCCTGAAGCTCGAAGCCCGCGACGGGCGATGGATCGGCGTTCTGACCGTTCCCGCGACCCAACT
>JAUIHC010000493.1 GCA_030432455.1 Phycisphaerae bacterium
GAGCGCGAACTCAGGTCGTTCCTCGTGCTGCAGTTCCTTGCAGAGACGCACCTCGGGGACGAACTCCCGGGCATCGTCACCGGGGTCCAGCCGAGCGGCGGGGTCCATGTGAGCCTCGACCGCTACCTCGTGGACGGCCTCGCCCGGACCTCGGACATCGGTGGAAGTTCGATGCGGAGCGACCGTTGGGATCGCGACGAGCGGTCCGGGCGACTGGTCGCCGCCCGAAGCGGGGCGAGCATCGGGCTGGGCGATGCGGTGACGGCGAAGCTTCTCCGAATCGACCCCGACGCCCGCCAGATGGATCTGGCGATCACGCAACTGGTGGAGCGAGCGCCCATGGTCTCGATCGGCCGGGGAACGGGCGGCCGACGAGGTCGTGGCGGGGACGGTCAGGGGCGAGGCCGCGACGCCCGCGGCAAGAGCGGGCAGGGCGGGCAGGGCGGCGGACACCGTGGCAAGGGCCACGGCCGTGGACGGCGCGGCCGCCGCGGATGAGTCCGATGTCCGGGGATCTCCGGCGATGTCGGGCGATCTCCGGCGATGTCCGGCGATTTCCGGCGATCTCCGGCGATATCCGGCGGTGACCTCGTCGAATGTCCGCGAGGATTTCTAGGGCATTCGTCAGAACGCCGCGCCCCCATGCCCGTTCGCTGCATGTCCGATGAGCGAAGGATGGTCGGGAGACAGTTGAACGCACACCCACACGCACACGATGATGATGGGCAATCCAGCGATGGCCCACACCCGTCCGACTCGGGCCGGGCGGATGGTTCGTCGCCACCACCGAATCCTCCCGGTGGCGACCACCAGCACGACGGCCTCCCTCACACGGGGGATCGACGCCCCGACCGCTTCCCGACCACGCGGCGATCGTGGATCACTCGAACGATCGCCCGAGGTCCCGAAGGCGAGAAAGAGGTCGCTCGATTCGTGATGTCCGCCTACCTGAACCCGCTGACGAGTTATGCCCGAGTCGTCTGCGGCTCCGGGGTGGGTGAGCTGGTGGAACTGAATCCAGAGGACCTCGTCCACGACTTCCTGCTCAACAGGGTCAACACGCCCGGGTACTTCCATCGCTGGAGCGAGAGCGATTTCACCCTCCGTCGCTGGCTCTGCAACGGATTCCACTTTCGCCTGAAGGATCGCCGCCGGAAGGCGGTCACCGATCGCCAGCGGACCGAAGCCGCCGCCCCGGAGCTGGCGGTCGAGGTCGATGATCGACAGTTCACCGAGTTCGAGCGAACGTGGGCTCGCGACTTCGTTCGACGCGCCGTGGATCAGACTGCGGAGGAGTGCCGTCGGCGGGGCCTGGAGGACCATTGGATGGTGTTCCAGCGCCACCACCTCGACGGGCTCCCGTTCCGGGCCCTCGTCGAGTCGTTCGATCTTCCGGCGCGAAGGCTGGCACGAATGAGCCGAACCGCCGCAGACCGCCTTCGGGTCGTGATTCAGGAACTTCTCGAACGCGATGGTGTTGCCCCGGACGATGTGGCGGCCGAGATCGCCCGATTGATGGAGGTTGTTCGACATGACGGAAGATCGTGATCTCCCGATCGGGAATCTGTTGCACCTGGCCTCCGGGTCGTGGGTCCCGCTCGAGGATCTCGTGCGACGGGTCGCTCAACAGCCGGAGGTGTGGATCCGGGACGCCACCGCCGCGGTCGGCCTGCCCGCGGACGCCTCGATCCTCGACCTCGAGGTCGACGACATCGAGGCCGCGCGGGATCGCCTCCGCGGCATGCGGGACTCACTCGATCCGCAGGTGGCCTTGCTGGCGAACATCCTGATCATCACCGTCGGCGTGGCGAACGATCGACTGCTGACCTCCGCATCGATCGCCGAGGTCGAGTACGCCATCACCGCCCTGACCGCCGCCCTCCCGCCGAGTTGGGACTCGGTGCTCGATCAGGCGTTGACCAGCCCGGTGCTCGATCCCCCCACCGACCGGTTCTCGGCGAGGCATGTGGTCTGACGCCGGGGGCGAGGGGCGCACGAGCGACTCGACGCCGCCCTGATGATGGTCCGTCCCTCGGGATGGACGCTCGTGGCCATCGACAGATGCCCTGCGATGCGAGCCACAGGCTGAGGTCGATCCCATCGATCAGGCCAACGCAACATCATCATGGATCGTTCCCTGCGGCACCGCGTCGAGAACATGTCGCCCGTCCCGATGTTCTGGACGGGACGCGATCTGGAGGCGTGACACGGCACGACCCGAGGCCTCCGGGGCATCCGTGATGGATGCGGGCGGTGGCGTCGGGCCGTGCGTGACGATCGATCGAGTGTTCGTTGCTCGGACGCCAGCGTCCGATCGGCGCCGTCAGAAGGACTCCAGGAGCGCCTGCTCCTCCGCCGTC
>JAUIHC010000494.1 GCA_030432455.1 Phycisphaerae bacterium
GGATCGAGCCCGGCAGGTGCGGCGTCGCACGGCGATCATCGCCGGCATCGTCGCCGCCGCGGTCGGAGTCGTCGGCTGGTGGCTCGTGTCCCCGATGCTCGGGCTCGGGGGGGACGGCTGATGGTGGCGTGGTCGGACACGACGGGTCTGCCCGGCTGGACACTCTGGGGGCTGGCCTGGTTGATCGTGACCGGCGTGGCCGCGTTCGCCATGCATGCCTTCGACAAGCGCGCGGCGATCCGCGGGCGGCGGCGGATCCCCGAGGCCCGCCTGCATCTTCTCGAACTGCTCGGCGGCTGGCCGGGGGCCCTGATCGCGATGCTGCTCTTCCGGCACAAGGTCCGCAAGGCGTCGTACCTCGCGGTGTTCATCGCGATCGTGGTCGTGTGGGTCGCCGGGCTCGTGTTCATCGCCATGACCGCGACGGCCCGGACCTGAGGCTCACTCGTTGCCGAGGAAGTCGCGGCCGGCGATGCCGTTGGTGGTCAGCACGTGGTAGCTGGTGTCCACCAGCGTGTCGTAGGAGTAGTCGCCGTAGTAGCCGTTCGCCCCGTACTGGGTGTCGCGGTTCCAGAGACCCAGCTGGCAGTTGGTGAGCGTGGAGCACTCGTTGCAGAGGTTGTTCTGCTGATGCAGGTTGCGGGCGCGGGCGTCGGCATCCATCGCCTCCCGGACGCCCTTCACCGCGACGTGGCCGTCGAAGAAGGCGGTCACCGGCGCGGAGTTGTAGCCCTGATTGAACATCCACGACGGATCCTCGCCCTCGAAGAGCGGATTGGCCTCGCTCTCGACGTGCTGGAGCCAGTGATGCTCGAGCATGCGGGTCTTGATGTCGGGGAAGCGGCACTGACCGACGGATGGCGACCGATACGCCCCGGGGAAGGTCTTGGGGTTCCGCCAACCGCAGTGCGAGTGGACGTCGGGGTGGAACATCGCCGAGGGGCTCCACACGTAGCTCGACCAGATGATGCGGCCGACCTCGGCTTCGTTCTCGGGCACCCGGAACTCCTCGGGGTGCTCGAAGAACGGCTCGGCGAGTCGGAGCGGAATGACATCCTTGGGCGCCCAGAAGATCGGGTCGTAGAAACGGTTGCCGACGTAGGAGTTGAACGACTTGTTGTTCGGGGTGCGGAAGCCACCGAAGATCAGCGGAGGATTCGGCACGTTGTACGACAGCGGCTGATAGAGCAGGTGGAAGGTCAGGCTCCAGGTGAGACTGTCACCCGCGAGGTCGGACGGGCACATGCCGCCACCGCACCAGGCGCCGAAGAGCGCGCCGTTCTGGTCGTACCCGGCGAGGAGCTGTCCCATGCAGCCGACTTCCGCGTTGTAGCGGATCGGGTCGCCGCCGACGAGGCCGATGTCGTCGGGACATCCGGTGAACTGGCGGTCGGCCCAGTCCGCCGCGTAGGTGTCGTTGGCGATCGCCAGATTCCGAAGGTTGCCGGCGGACTGCGTCTGTCGCGCAGCGTCTCGCGCCTTGCCGATCGCCGGGAGCAGGATGGCGATGAGCAGGGCGATGATCGACACGACCACGAGCAACTCGACGATCGTGAATCCTTGTGCGCGTCGCGACATGGGGAGAACGCTCCAGACCCGGAAGTGATCGGACGACGTTTCCGCAGCGGGCAGGATACCGGCGAATCGATGAAGATCGATCTCTCGTGCCTCGCCTTCGGAGAGGAATGCGGCGACGGACTCCTCGCCGGTCCACGACACGGGGCCGATTCCGTGAAGGAATCGGCCCCGATGCCGTTCGAACCTGAGAGGGCGATGCCGCCCTCGCCGCCGGATCGCGATCAGCCCTCGGAGCCGAGGAAGTCGCGACCGCGGATGCCGTCGGTGGTGTACATGTGCACGCCGCTGCTCACGAGCGTGTCGTAGCTGATGTTGCCGCCGTAGCCGTCCTCACCGTGACCGAAGCGGGTGGCCATGGCCCGGTTCCAGAGACCCTGCTCGCAGCCGGCGCCGATGCCGCCGCCGCACTCGGTGCCGCAGATGTTGTTCTGCTGGAAGAGGTTCTGGGCACGACGGTCGGCGTCCATCGCCTCGCGGACACCCTTGACGCCGACGTGACCGTCGAAGAAGAGGGTCACCGGCGACGAGTTGTAGCCCTGCGTGAAGATCCACGAGGGGTCGTTGCCGCCGAAGCTCGGGTTCGACTCGCTCTCGTTGTTCTGCAGCCAGTGGTGCTCGATCATGCGGCTCTTGAGGTCGGGGAACTTGCACTGACCGACCGCGGGGCTCTTGAACGAGGCGGGGAAGCCACCCGAGAAGGGGTCGCGGAAACCGCAGTGACCCGAGACGTCGGGGTGGTACATCGCCGACGGGCTCCAGACGTAGCTGGGGTAGGCGATGA
>JAUIHC010000495.1 GCA_030432455.1 Phycisphaerae bacterium
GTGGGCCGGCTCGCCCCAGACGCAGGCCGCCAGGGCGAAGCGGGAGTCGTTCGCCAGTCGCACCGCCTCGTCGTCGCTCCTCACCGGCATGACGCAGGCGACCGGGCCGAAGGTCTCCTCCCGCATGATGTCCATGTCGTGGGTGACATCGCCGAGCACGGTGAGCGGCACGAAGTTGCCCTCGCCGCCGTCCGCCGGACCATGGCATCCGAGAAGCACCCTCGCGCCGTCGCGGACCGCGGACTCGATCTGCCGGAGCACATGGTCCTTCTGGCGACGGTTGATCATCGGCCCCACATCCACCCCCTCCTCCATGCCGGGCCCCTGCCGCATCGCGGCCCCCTTCTCGACGAGCTTCGCGGTGAACGCCTCGACGATCGACTCGTCCACGTAGATGCGCTCGGTGCTGACGCACACCTGTCCGGCGTTTCGGAACGAGTTGCGGGCGGCGAACGCCGCGGCGGCATCGACGTCGGCGTCCTTCAGCACGACCATCGGGTCCTTGCCACCGAGTTCGAGGATGACGCGCTTCAGTCCCCCACCCGCCTCGCGAAGGATGTGCTTGCCCGCCTCGCGGCTGCCGGTGAAGACGATGAGATCGATCGGAGCCTGCACCAGCGCCTTTCCCTGGCGTTCGTCACCGATCACCAGTTGCAGCACATTCGGCGGAAGCACCTCGTTGAGGACCGCGATCCACTCGCGGGCGACGAGCGGTGTCTCCTCGCTGGGCTTGAGGAGCACGGTATTGCCCGCGACCAGCGCCGGCAGCACCGACTGAAACACCATCAGCAGCGGGAAGTTCCACGGTGTGATCGCCGCGACGACGCCGAAGGGATCGAAACGGAGCGTGGTGCGGACTCGCTCGTCCTCGAGCGTCTCCGGCCGCAGCGCCTCGACGATCGCATCGACCTCCTCGGGCAGCCCCTTCCCGCAGTAGGTCGCCTCGCCGACTCCCTGCGGTCGCGGCTTGCCCATCTCGCGGGTGAGCAGTTCGCCGATGCGGGTCGCCTCCTCGACGAGTCGCGGCGCCGCGGACTTGAGGATGTCCGCCCGCTGGTCGAGCGTCATGCCGCCCCAACTCCGCTGGGCGAGCCGCGCGTCGCGGACCATCTGCGGGATGTGATCGACCGGCGTCACCTCGATCTCGCCGACCGGCTCGCCGGTGGCGGGGTCGATCGAGACGATGGTCTGCGGGGTGAGGGACAGCGACGGGTCGGGACCGGCGGTGATGGTCATGGTGCAGGACTCCAAGGCGGACCGCGACTGTAGCACGACGCCCCCGCCGCTCCGCGGGAATGCCCGAAAACCACGGCGTTCGCGCGGTTTTCCACTCGGGTCGGTCCCCGATCGGCGAGAAGTCGGCAATCTGCGGCGTCCCCCTCTCGTTCGAGGAGGACTTCGAACTCAATGAACCGTCGGGGGTGCCCCGCTGACGTGGAACGGCCTGTCGCCGCGCCGCCGAGCGATCCCGCGCCTTCGTCCGGATTGGAACCGAACTCATGCGACCATTCGCCTTGCTTCTCGCCGCCGGCCTGCTCCTCGCCGCCCCGTCCCTCGTCTCCGCCGGAACGCAGGACGGACCACCCGAAGGCCGCCGTCCCCGTGAGGTTCGACCCGAACGCGGCGATCGCGATGGCCGGGCGGATCGGGCGGACCGCGCGCCACGCGGCGACCGACGCCCCGAGGTGGGCGAGCGATCGGAGCGTCCTCGCGGCGCGTTCCGCGGCCGCGGCATGCGACCCGGCGGCCCCGACATGCAGTCCCGTGGTCGCGGCATGCGGCCCGGTGGCCCTGGCATGCAGTTCCGTGGCCGCGGCATGCGGCCCGGCGGCCCTGGCATGCAGTTCCGTGGCCGCGGCATGCGGCCCGGCGGCCCCGACATGCAGTTCCGTGGCCGCGGCATGCGACCCGGCGGCCCCGACATGCAGTCCCGTGGTCGCGGCATGCGGCCCGGCGGCCCCGAGATGACGCCCGAGCAGGACTCGCCGCGGCCGAACCGGCCTCATCGCGGGGGGCGACCGGACGTCCCGCAGATCTGACTCCGCCACCTCTCATCCCGCCCACCGTGCCGCCCTCCGACGCCTGACGTGTCGGGGGGCGGTCTCTTGAGGTCGCGACGGCCTTGGAATGGACGGCGAGATCGGGTAGTCTCCCTCGCTTCGGGCCGTCGGTGACAGCTCCGGACTCGTCCTCGATGACGACACGGACTGGCGCCGCATGGGGCGTGCCTCGCGGCTTCGCACGCTCCCGCCCGCTTTCGGCCGCGGCCTCGGAACCCGTCCCCTCGGACGCACCGAACCGCGCCTCGTCGCTCGGGATGGTCCCGATCGGCGTCGTCGGTCTCGCGAGCGTTC
>JAUIHC010000496.1 GCA_030432455.1 Phycisphaerae bacterium
TCGGACCGCGGTGGTCCGACTCGTTCGCGAGGCGCCGGCGTTCGGGCTGGGGCTGAAGAGTTCGAGGATGATGTCCGCGATGGTCTGGGCGTCGGCGTAGGCGAGCCGGAAGGTCTGGGTCTTGACGTCGAGGAACGGTTCGACGTCGAGAAGGTCGAGCAGACGCTGCACCCGCTTCACCCAGGCGAGGTCGCCTTCGCAGATGAGCTGGTTGGAGTTCACATCCGAGGAGACCCGGGCGTACTCGGGCTTCACGTCCTCGATCTGATCGGCGAGATCGGCGGCCTTGGCATGGTTCAGCCGGAAGACCTTGGTGACGATCTGGCCTTCCTCGGGCATCGTCGAGACATCGGCATCCGGCCCGAGGATCAGCCCGGGCTGGAAGTTGCTCATGTTCGAGATGTTGAGGGCGTCGATCATGATCATCTCGGGCGTCTCGACCACGCCGACGGAGTTCAGGCGGAACGCCTGGAAGATCAGATTCAACGCGTCGTGCTTGGTGACCATTCGATCGCTGCGGATCGAGATCTTCGTGTTCATCGGCACCTGGTTGCGCGTGATCACGGCCTTGCCGGTGTACTCGACGATGATCGGGATGAAGTCCTCGACCGACTTGTCGTCGAAGTTGAGCGGCACCAGTTCGTCGTCGAGGGCGCGGCGACTCTGCGTGATCGCCTCGTCCCTGTCCTTCCCGGCCGCCGGGCGGGTCGGCGCCGTCGGCGGGGCGGGACCGTCCCGATCCGGGGAGCGGTCGTCCTGAGCGTTCGCGAAGGCCGCGATCGCCAGGGCGGCGACGAACGCGAGGCGGTGACGAAGAACGTTCGAGCTGGAGGTCACGAGGGGGTCCTCGGCGGTGGAAGCGCGGTCGAGTCGGCCGCGGTGAGGGATCGAGCGGGAGGGTCCGGTCGGCCGACCCGCACGGAAGATGGACGGATGTCTCATCCGCCGCCCGGGGGAGGGGGTCGGAGGAGGTCGTGGATGATGTTCAGTTCCGCGCCGAGTCTGGCGCGGGTCGCATCGTCGAGATCGCTTCGTTCGAGTGCGCGGGAGATCGGGGGATAGGCCGCCTCGAGTTCCGCGACCGACATGGCGCGGTACTCGGCCTCGGTGCGGGCGGTCGGGATCGGATCGGCGTCGTCCTCCTCCGTCTCGTCCTCGGACCGCTCGTCGGTCTCGGTGGACTCGACGTCATCAACCTCATGGACTTCATGGACTTCATCGACCTCGCCTGCGGCCCCGGGGGCGACATCGTCGGCGGGGCCGATCTCCACGAGCTGTCGCTCGAGCACGTCCCGGGCGGGGCCGCCGTCGTCGGGCACGATCCGCATGATCCGCGACCCGTCGCGACCGCGGATCGCCTCGACGCGTCCGGTGATCTCCCGACGCCGACCGGCGATCATCACGGTCGCCTGGACGCGGTCGCCGACCGACGGGATGAAGCCGCCCGCCGGACGACCCTCGGGCGGGGCACCGAGCACCCCGTCGCCGCTGGAGGCGCGGAACTGTTCGAAGACCTTCGAGGCGTCGGTGGCGAAGAAGTCCACCTCGTACTCGCCGCCCTTGTGGCCGAGCCGCACCCGGCGGGGGCCGAGGATCGCGAGCACCGCGACGCCGTCGGTCTCGGTGCCGACGAGGATCTCGCTGCCGTTCTCGAAGAAGACGAGCTCCGCGGCGACGCCGACCACCTTGGGGCCGGTGTAGGTCGCGGGCGGTCCGGTCTCGACCTTCGGGACCTCGCGGGTGGGTTCGGTGGGGCGGGGCTCGGGGCGGGGGGCTCGCGGAGCCGGGCGGGTCTTCGGTCGCGAGGGCACGATGAACGGCGACCGTCCGTTGAACCGGCGGGCGTTCACCTCGGCCTGTCGTCGGTGCGACGCATCGACGCTGGCGAAGGCGTCGGTGCCGTCGTCCTCCCAGGACGGCGTCGCGACCGCGGAGGTCAGCGACGGCAGTTCCACCGCGACGGCGCCGAGCCCGATGGCGATCGCCACGAGACTCGTCACCAGCGACCCGGACCAGCGGATGTCGCCGAGACCTCGATGACGGACGGGTCTCGGACTCACGATCGGCCTCCCCGGGTCGGCACGACCCACGCCTCGACCACCAGGCGGACATCGAGCTGCGGGCCGTCGTCGATCCGCTCGATCCTCAGATCCGAGATCGACTCGATCTCCGGCTCGCTCTCCAGTTCCCGCACCACGGTCATCAGGGTGTCCGGATCGGCGACGAACTCCAGTTCGCAGACCAGTCGCTCCACCCGCCCGCCGGCCACTTCGCTGATCGGGCTGCTGCTGGGAAGTCGGCTTCCGGTGCGACCGTCGATCTTGGGGTCGAGTCCGTGGGCGGCACAGATCCG
>JAUIHC010000497.1 GCA_030432455.1 Phycisphaerae bacterium
CGCACGCATCGCGATCACGAGTCGATCGCGGCCCTGCCTCGCTGGGCGCGGGAGACCCTGGCGGCGCACGCGGACGATCCCCGCGAGCGGCGGAGCTGGGAGTCCCTGTCCCGCAGTCGAAGCGGCGACCGGTTGTGGGATCTCGCCCAGACGGCGCTCCGCACCCGAGGCTGGCTGCACAACAACCTCCGCATGACCTGGGGCAAGGCGATCGCCGACTGGAGCGCCGATCCTGCGGAGACCATCGCCCGACTCCTCGATCTCAACGACCGGTACGCGCTCGACGGGCACGATCCCAACTCGATCGGCGGGCTGCTGTGGTGTCTCGGTCTCTTCGATCGACCGTTCCCCGAGAATCGCCCGATCACCGGGACGATCCGGGCCCGATCGACTGCGGTGCATGCGCGGCGTCTCGATGTCGCGGCCTATCGCGAACTCGTCGATGGCGGCCTCACACGGGCGTCGGTCCTCGTGATCGGAGCGGGCGTCGCGGGGTCGATCGCGGCCCGGACGCTCGCGGACCACGGTCATCGTGTGACGCTTCTCGACAAGGGCCGCGGTCCCGGCGGCCGACTCAGTACGCGGCGACGCGACGACGTGCACTTCGATCACGGCTGTCAGGTGCTGCGGCTTCGCGGCGAACTCCGGCACGAACTCACGCGGAGTTGGATCGACGACGGCGTGGTGTCGCCGTGGTCGCCGCGGGTGCGCACGGCGGACGGCCGCGTGGCGGCCCCGAGCGATCCGTGGTTCGTCGGCATGCCCGGGATGAACGGACTGGTGCGTCACCTGCAGACGGACCTTCGCGTGCGTTTCGCCACCGAGGCCGCGTCGATCACCCGTGACGATGACGGTTGGACCGCCCGGGACGCCAACGGCGCCGCGATCGAAACCGCCGTTCGACTGGTGCTCGCGATTCCCTCGACGCAGGCCGGACGACTGCTGGCCGACCTCGAGCCCACTCTCGCGGCCCGGCTCGATGCGGTCGAGGTCGAGCCGGTCTGGACATGGATGGTCTCGGGCGTGTCGCACGATCCGGGCTTCGACGTCGCCGTCGAACCATCGCCCGAGGTCCGCTGGATCGCCAGGGAGGCGAGCCGCCCGGGCCGCGCCGATCACGGCGCGTGGACGCTGCATGCGTCGGCGGATTGGACGGGGCGTCATCTTGAGCGGGAACGAGACGAGATCGAACCCGACCTGCGGGCGCTTGCGGAGTCGGTGATCGGAACCAGCCTTCCCGAAGGCGTCGCGCACCGCTGGCGCTTCGGACTCACGCGCACGCCGCTCGGGCAGGATCACCTGACGAACGCCGATCGCACCCTGACGATCTGCGGCGACTGGTGCCTTGGCGGACGCGTCGAGCACGCGATCGAAAGCGGCATCGCCGCCGCAGGCGGAATCCTCCGCGACCCCGACGCCGTCACCCCCCAACCCACCACCCTGTTCGCCTGACAATCGCAGCCTCCCAACTCTCGACTTTCGAATCTCGAATCTCGAATCCCCCCATGCCCCCGCTCCCCACCAAACCCTGCCTCGCCTGCGGGCGTTCGTTCGCGTGGCGCAAGAAATGGGAGCGGGACTGGGAGAACGTGAAGTACTGCTCGAACGCCTGCAAGCGAGCAGGCGCACCCGACGATGCGGAACGCGCCCTCGAAGAGGCGATCCTCGACCTGCTCGAACATCGGGATCGCGGGGCCACCATCTGCCCATCGGAAGCTGCCCGAGTGGTCGCCCCCGACGACTGGCGGCCGCTGATGGAACCGATCCGCCGAGCCGCCAGACGACTGGTCGCCGAGGGTCGACTGGAAATCCTCCAAGGCGGCCGAGTCGTCGATCCTGACACCGCTCGAGGCGCGATCCGGCTCCGCCGAATCGACTGAATTCCGTCCGAGTCGAATCCGGGCCTTCGGGTCCGCGAACGCTCCGGGTACCGGAGCACCGCTCCCCTTCGACCGCACACGACGGAGATTCGCATGATCCAGGACGCCCGCACGCTGATCGAGACCGAGGACGCCGAGCACGAGGCACCGATCATCGATCGGCCCCGCATCGAGGCGGCCGTCCGCGAGATCCTGCTCGCGATCGGCGAGGATCCCGACCGGGACGGACTGCTGGACACCCCGCGTCGGGTCGCCAAGGCCTACGGCGAACTCTTCGCCGGACTCGGCAACTCGCCCGCGGCCCATCTCGCCCGGCAGTTCCCGCAGGAAGGCGACGACCCGGTCATGGTGAGCGATATTCCGTTCACGAGCATGTGCGAGCATCATCTGCTGCCGTTCACGGGCGTCGTGCACATCGCGTATCAGCCGCAGCACGATCGCGTCGTCGGCCTCTCGAAGTTGGCCCGC
>JAUIHC010000498.1 GCA_030432455.1 Phycisphaerae bacterium
CGCCGGAGACGAGCTTCGCCGCGTATCGCGCCTCGCGGGCCATCGAGTTGACCACGCGATTCCAGTCCTCGCGGCCGATCGGCGCGAACTCGATCCGGACCGCGTGCGGTCGGGCCTCGATGTCCTGGACGTCCGCGGCGATCCGTCCGGGATCGATGTCCAGCACCGCGGTCTGTCCCTTGCGGGCGAACTCGAGCGCCTCGGCCCGGGTCTCCGGGGTGATGTCCTCGAGCATGCGTTCCAGCCACGGACCGGCGGGCCAGGGGAAGTCGAGGTCGTCCTCCTTGCGGCGGAGGCGGATGCCGTTCCGCACGCGTCGCGGGGTCTCGGGGCGTCGTCGGAAGCCGTCGTCTCTTCGCGTGATCACGAGCCGCTCTCCTCCACCGAGGACTCTCGAAGCGTGAGCACCTCGCGCAGCTTGTCGGAGTCGAGTTCCGTGAGCCAGCTCTCGCCGGTGCCGATGATCCGGCGGGCCAGATCGGTCTTCTGCTCGATCATCTGGTCGATCCGCTCCTCGAGCGTGCCGTTGGTGATCATCTTGTGGACGTTGACGGTGCGGGTCTGTCCGATTCGGAACGCGCGGTCGGTCGCCTGATTCTCGACCGCGGGGTTCCACCAGCGGTCGTAGTGGATGACGTGGTTGGCCGAGGTCAGGTTCACACCGACGCCGCCCGCCTTGAGCGAGAGCACGAAGACCGGCGAGCTGTCGCCCTTCTGGAACCGCTCGATCATCTGGTCGCGGCGTCCCTGCGGCGTGCCGCCGTGCAGGAACAGCGGTTCGAGATCGAACTCCTGCCGCAGGATCGTGGTCAGCAGGTGGCCCATCTGCCGGAACTGCGTGAAGATCAGCGAGCGGTCGCCCGCGGCGAGGACCTCCTCCAGCAGCTCGACGAGTCGGGTGCTCTTGCCCGACCGCTGGCTGAGCCGTTCGCCGCCGGTCGGGGCGATGTCGGTCTCCTTGAGGAAGTGGGCCGGGTGGTTGCAGATCTGCTTGAGCCGGACGAGCCCGGAGAGGACGAGTCCGCGGCGGCGGATGCCGGTGGCCTCGTCGACCTGCCGGAGCATGTCCTGCACGACCGCGTCGTAGAGCCTCGCCTGCTCGGCGGTGAGCGGGACGTGCTGTCGGTTCTCCACCAGCGGCGGCAGGTCGTCGGCCACGCCCTCGTCGGTCTTGAGACGGCGAAGCACGAACGGGCCGACGAGTCGCTTGAGACGCTCGCCGCGTTCCTCGTCCCGATGTCGCTCGATCGGCACCGCGAAGCGGCGGCGGAACTCGCTCTGCGGTCCGAGGAAGCCGGGGAGACAGAAGTCCATGATCGACCAGAGTTCGGTGAGCCGGTTCTCGACCGGCGTACCGGTGAGGGCCACGCGATGTCGGCTCTGCAGGGCCCGGATCGCGGTGGCCTGCTTGGTCGGCGGATTCTTGACGTGCTGCGCCTCGTCGAGCACCACCCGTTCCCATTCGATCGGTTCGATCCACGGATGGTCGCGACTGACCAGCGCATAGGTGGTGACCACGACATCGCTGGATGCCGCGACCTCGGCGAACTTCTCGCCGATGGGACGCTCGGGGCCGTGCTGCACATGCACGCGGAGTTCGGGGGCGAACCGTTCGAGCTCGCGCCGCCAGTTGCCCGCGACCGACATCGGACAGACCAGCAAGGTGGGGCGGACCATGCCCTGCGGCCGGGACTCGCGCTCGTGCTGGAGCAGCGCGATCATCTGGATCGTCTTGCCGAGACCCATGTCGTCGGCCAGACAGCCGCCGAGGCCGAACCGATCGAGGAACGAGAGCCAGGCGAGACCCCGCTCCTGATACGGACGCAGCGTGCCCTTGAAGGCCGCGGGCACGTTGATCGGGCGGACCGAGTCCTCGGCGGTCGAGCCCTCGTCGCCGAGCAGTTCGCGGATCCATCCACTGGTGCGGATGCCGGAGATCGCGGGGGCGTCGGCGTCGTCGCCGCCGGCGGCGAGTCGGAGGACCTCGCCCAGCGTGGCGGCGCCGCCGGGATGCTTGGACAGGAACACCGACGCCTTGTCGAAGTCCTCGCGGCGGATCTCGACCCAGCGATCGCCGATCCGCACCAGCGGCACGCCCTGTTCGGCGAGTCTGCGGAGGTCCTCGAGTCCGACGCTCTCGTCGCCGATCGAGATCTCCCACGCATAGTCCACGAGGCTGGAGAGTCCGACGCCCGGCGGGGTGTCGGCATCCCCGTGCGGGTCGATCATCATCCGAACGCCGATGCGGCTGGTCGCCTGACCCCACCACGACGGCACGAGCACCTCGATGCCCGCCTCCTGAAGGATCGGACGGACATCCTGCAGGAACGCATGCGCCTCCGCGGT
>JAUIHC010000499.1 GCA_030432455.1 Phycisphaerae bacterium
GCCGAGGAACAGGCCGCCGACGCCATCCTGACGTCGCCCGACGCCGCGGCCGAGAGTGCGGCCGCGTCCATCCTCGGTGGTGGCGGGCCCGCGCTCGTCGAGACCGAGACCGAGACCGAGACCGAGACCGAATCCGACACCGAGTCCGCGGACGGCGAGCCCGCTGCGGACGCGACCCCCGATGCCGACGCCGAAGCCGCCGCCGATGCGGTGCTGGGCGGCGGTGAGACCACCCCCGAGGCCGGCGCGGGCGGCTGATCGTTCCGCGTCCGTTCCGCACCGTCCGACCGTTCGAGTCCGCAGGAGTCCCACGTGGCCAAGAAGACCGCAGCCCTGAGAGTGCACACCCTTGCCAAGGAACTTGGCGTGTCCAGCAAGGACATCGTCGCCAAGTGCCAGGCCGAGGACATCCCCGACATCACCAACCACATGTCGGCGGTGTCGGTGGGGTTGTCGCACACCATCCGGGAATGGTTCAGCGCCGCCGAGGGCGAGGCCTCCACTGCGGTGGAGACCGCGGCTCCGGTGGACGTCGAGAAGGCCCGGGCGAAGGCGAAGAAGACCACCCGGAAGGCCGCATCGAAGGCGACGTCGAAGACCGATGCCGACGACTCGGACGACGTGGAGGTCGGCGGCGACGCGACCGCCACCGCGACGCTCGAACCGCCCGCGACCCCGCCCGCCGCACCCGCGGTTCCCGCCGCGTCCGCGCCGGAGCCCGAACCGGAGCCCGAACCCGAACCCGAGACCGAGAAGGCATCGGACGGCTCGGCATCGTCCGGGGACGAGCCGCCGGCGATCGCCGCGACCGCGCCCGCGACCCCGACTCCGTCCGCACCCGTGGCGCCGACTCCGGCTCGCATGAACGTGCCGGATCGACCGACGCAGGTCACGCCGGTCGGCCCGCAGCTCGAGCAGCCGAAGAAGGTCGCGCTCAGTGGTCCCAAGGTCATCCGCATCGAGGAGCCCGAGCCCGAGCGGGCGCCTCGACGTTCCGGCCCCCCGGGCGGTGGCATGATGTCCAGCAGCGGCCCTCGTCGCGGCGGCGGCGCCGGCGGTGGTGGCATGGAGACGGATTCCGGCTTCGGTCGCGGCCCGGGTGGCCCCGGCGGACCGGGCGGTCGGCGCGGTGGCCCCGGCGGTGCCAAGGGTCGCAGCCCGCGCCGCACCGAGGGACGCTCCGGTCGAGCCGGCACGGGGAGCGATCAGCCGTTCCAGCCGTGGCGGGCTCAGGACATGCTCGAGCGCGATCAGGCGCTCAAGCATTCGCAGGGCTTCTTCCGCTCGCATCGACAGGACCGCATGCGGGGTGGCGGAGGCAAGGGCGGCGGCGGGCGTCGTCAGGTCGTCCAGAAGCCGACCGGACCCGTCAAGATCGCCGAGCCGATCACGATCAAGGAACTCTCCGCGTCCACGGGCGTGAAGGCGGCCGACATCCTCAAGAAGCTGTTCCTCGCCGGCAACCCGGCGACCATCAACTCCTCGATCGAGACCGAACAGGCGATCGAGATCATGATGGAGTACGACATCGAGCTGCAGGTCGAGGAGGCCAAGACCGCCGCCGAGCTGATCGAGGAGCGGTTCGCCGCCCGGGATCGCGCCGACGAGCGGCCGCGAAGCCCGATCGTCACCATCCTCGGTCACGTCGACCACGGCAAGACGTCGCTGCTCGACCGGATCCGTCAGGCCAACGTCGCCGCGGGCGAGGCCGGCGGCATCACGCAGGCCACCAGCGCCTTCCAGGTGCCGGTGCATGCCGGTGAACGCGAGCGACTGGTCACCTTCATCGACACGCCGGGTCACGAGGCGTTCACCGCCATGCGGGCCCGTGGTGCGAAGGTCACCGATGTCGTGGTGCTCGTCGTCGCGGCCGACGACGGCATCATGCCTCAGACCGAGGAGTCGATCAGCCACGCCAAGGCCGCGGGCGTGCCCATCGTGGTCGCGCTGAACAAGATCGACAAGGCCGAGGCGACCGACAGCAACATCCAGCGCATCCTCGGCCAGCTCGCCGAGCGAGATCTCAACCCGACCGAGTGGGGCGGCACCACCGAGGTGATCCGCACCAGCGCGATCACCGGCGACGGCATCCAGGAACTGCTCGACATCCTCGACTATCAGGCGGACCTGCTCGAACTCAAGGGCGACTTCGCCGGCAACGCCGAGGGCACCGTCATCGAGGCGCAGGTCGAGGAGGGGCGCGGCCCCGTGGCCCGCATGCTCGTTCAGGACGGCCTGCTGAAGAAGGGCGCGTTCATCGTCACCGGTCGCGGCTTCGGACGCGTCCGAGACATCGTGAACGATCACGGCCAGCGGATCGACGAGGCGGGGCCGTCCACGCC
>JAUIHC010000500.1 GCA_030432455.1 Phycisphaerae bacterium
GTGCCACGGCCGTCGATACCACGGATCGGTGAACCAGATCGCGCCGTCGGGACCGACCCAGAGATCGTTCGGCCCGTTGAATCGCTCACCATCACCACTCGCCAGCACCTGCGGCCGACCGTCGGCGTCGAAGACGACCAGTTGATTGCTCGCCTCCGCGCAGGCGAGCAGACGCCCGGCCCGGTCGAGCCCGAGTCCGTTGGATCGAAGGGCCGGTTGGATCACCGTCTCGCAGCCGTGCTCCGCGGTCCATCGCACGATGCGGTCGTTCGGCTGGTCGGTGAACCAGACACTGCCGTCCTCGCGAACGACCGGGCCTTCGGTGAAGGCGAAGCCGTCACCGGCGACCTCGATCTCGATCTCCCCGGACCACCGTGGATTCGAGGCGAACCGCAGCGACTCGACCCGCCAGTGGTTTCGGTCGGCCCCGTCGGCATCCCGTCGAGTCGCCTCGACGACCCGAAGTTCGCCGTCGAGCGTTCCATCCGCGACCCGAGCCGCCCCGCGAAGGCCGAGGATCGCGCCCACGCTCGCGAGCGCATCGGCATCCGCACCGTTCCACCTCGAACCGCGGACGATCGCGGTGGTCTCACGGCGGGTGCGGGTCGGCCGACCGGACCGCGGATCGAGCAGATGCCCGAGACGGATGGTCGTGCCTTCTTCCTTGGCCCCCGTGACCTCGATGACCTCGATGAACTGTTCGACATCGCCGCTGGTCGCGACCGCGGCATGGGCCAGTTCGAGTTCGAGGGCGTCGTCCCACGGCACGGTCACGACACGGATCGACCAACCCTCCCGACCCGGCGGCGGATCACCCGCCACGAGGTCGCCCCCGATCTCGACCAGTGCCCGCGTGAGGCCGTGATCACGCAGGACAGAGAGCGCCACATCCGCCGCGAGCCCCTTGCCGATGCCGCCGAAGTCCAGACGCATCGCCGCGGTTCGGAACTCGACGGTGCCGGTCGCCTCGTCGAGTTCGAGCTTCTCCCAGCCGACGGTCGTCGCTGCGAAGTCGATCTCACGCTCGGTCGGGATGCGGCCGTCCCGACGGGCCGCCCGCCAGAGGGCGGTCACCGGGCCGATGGTCGGATCGAACGCCCCACCGCTTCGGCGGTGCCACAGCGCCGACCGCGCGAGCGCGAGCCGAAGATCGGCCGAGATCGGCACCGGTTCCCCGACGGTCTCGACCGCGACCATCGCCTCGCTCCGGGGGCGGTAGTCGCTCAAGGCCTGCTCGAGCGCCGCCATGCGGTCGAAGGCGGCCCGCGTCGCCTCGCGGGCGACCTCCTCGGTCGGGGCGTGGACCGTGATGGTCGCCTCGACACCCATGACGATCCGACGATCGACCACGCGGACCGACGCCGTCTCCAACGGTTTCTCCGATGACCGCGGGAGCGTGCCGCAGGCCGTCACGAGCATCAGACCCGCCGACATGGCGAGCGCACTTGGCAGGGAGACGATGGTCCGCAGCATCACGAGCGGAAGTCGTCGCACTCGCGATACGCGGCGAGCAGGCGTTCGACGCCTTCCTTGCCACCACGGCTCATCCCGTGCTCCATGCCGACGATGCCGGTGAAGCCTCGACCGTGGATGTGCTTGAAGACATTTCGGTAGTCGATCTCGCCGGTGGTCGGCTCGCGGCGGCCGGGATTGTCTCCGGTCTGGAAGTACGCGATCTGACTCCACGCCTCGTCCATGTACGGGATGAGGTTGCCTTCGGTGATCTGCTGGTGATACAGGTCGTCGAGGATCCGGCACGACGGACTGTCGACCGCCTTGCAGATCTGATACGCCTGCGGGATCCCGGTCAGGAAGAGCCCGGGATGGTCGCGCTTGTTCAGCGGTTCGAGCACCATGACCACCCCGTGCGGCTCGAGGATCTCGGCGCAGAACTTCAGATTGTCCACGACGTTCGCGGTCTGGAACTCCCACGCCTGCCGCTGGGAGTACCGGCCGGGAACGACGGTGGTCCAGGTCGCCCCGCACCGCTTCGCGATCTCGACCGCCTGCGTCATCCTCTTCCGCAGGTGATCCCGGATCCCGTCGTCGTTCAGGACGAAGGTCTCCCGCCCGAAGTCCGCCTCGGCGACGAAGACGCCCATCGTCATGTCCAGCCGACGAAGCTCGTCGCCGATCCTCGTCTGCTGCTCGGGCGAGCGGCCGCCCATCCCGTTGTCCTCCCACGCCCGGATCCCCTGATCGTGGGCGTAGCGGAGCTGGTCGAGCTCGTCGTTGCCGCTCGCGGCATTGAGCATGCCGAAGTGCGGCGCGTACTTGAGCGTGAACACGGGTTCCTCCGCGACGGAACGTCCCGTCGCCTCCGTGGCGACGGAGGGTCGA
>JAUIHC010000501.1 GCA_030432455.1 Phycisphaerae bacterium
CACGAGCTGCGTCACCGCATCGACGTTGGATCCCTCGAGGAAACCGCTGACGATGCGCCCGGCGCCGACGCCCGGATCACCCGGATTGCCGACGTTGGCGGGTCCGGAGGCGAAGGTCTCCAGATAGAGGTTGTCGCCGACGGTCTGGAGTCCCGCGGCGTTCTGGAAGACCGCGAGCTCGAGCTGGCCGGCGAGCACCGGCTCGACCTGGGCCGGGTCCTGGTAGTAGACCGAGCCGTCCGTGCCGATCGAGATGTTCGTCGCCTGCGGCGGAATCACGATGTTCGGCTCGATGCGGTAGCCGACGTCGTTCGCCATCACGAGGTTGCCGTCCTGATCGAGCGCGAGCGCCCCCGCCCGGGTGTAGCCGATGCCGCTCGACTGGTCGCCGATGTCCACCTGCAGGAAGCCGTCGCCCTCGATCATGATGTCGAGCTGACGATTCGTCGGGATCGCCGTCCCCTGCGTGAAGTCGAGCTGCGTGCCCGCGACCTCGACGCCGAGACCGACGAAGAGACCGACCGGACTCGTGGACTGCGTCGGCTGGTTCTCGACGCCCGGCTGCTTCCGCTCGATGTAGTACAGATCCTGGAAGTTCGTCCGGCTCGCCTTGAACGCGGTGGTGTCGGCGTTGGCGATGTTGTTCGCGATGACGTCGAGCCGCGTGTTCAGGGCGTTCATGCCGCTGGCGGACGAGTTGAGGGCGATGGTGGCCATGGGTCGGGTCCTGCAGGTGGCGGAGGCGGCGCCTCCGGATGGTTCGGTGAGGGCTCGGCGATCAGCCGGTGGCGGAGATGCGGTTGACCGCGAGTTCCATCATGCGATCGTGAAGGTCGATGAAGCGGCTGGCGGCCTGCACGGCCCGTCCGCTCTCGACGAGGTCGGCGAGACTCGCGATGGCATCGACGCCCGAGCCCTCGACGAAACCGTGCTTGACGGTCGCGTTCGAGGCGGTCGGAGCCGCGGCTCCCTCGGCGAGGCGATACAGGTTGTCACCCTGCTTGACCAGCGCGTCGGCCGGCGGGGCGACGAGTCGAAGTCGGGCGACGGCGCTGCCCGCGACCGAGATCAGGCCGTCGCCGGCGATCCGGACCTCGCCCTCGCCGAGCGTGATCTGGCGACCACGATCCGAGAGCACCGGACGACCGTCGAGGTCCACGAGTCGCCCGCGGTCGTCCCGCTGGAACCGACCGTCGCGGGTGAACCGCTCGCCGTCGGCGTCGGAGACCGCGAAGAACCCGGCACCTTCGATCGCCGCGTCGAGCGACCCGCCGGTCCTGCGAAGGTCGCCCTGCGCGAAGTCGGTGATGGTGTCCGCGGCGAGCACGCCGCCGCCGAGCCGCTCCAGAAGGTCCCTGGCGGGGGTGGTCGCCCCGAGGGCCTCGCGAGCGACGGGACGTTCGCGGGTGAAGGAGAGATCGGGCTTGAAGGCCACGGTGTCCGCGTTCGCGACGTTGTTCGCGATCACGTCCTGACGATGGACCTCGGTCGCGAGGCCGGCTGCCGACATCCAGAGTCCGTAGTTCACGCCGCATCCTCCGAGACCTCGACGCCATCCCGATCCGCGGGGGCGTCGGCGGTGGAGAGGGCAAGCCGGGTGCCAGTCGAGAGACCCGGCCGCGAGCCCCGATGCACGGCCGCCGCCAGCGATCCGAGCCGCAGCACCTCGCTCGCGACCGACTCCAGCGAGCCGGTCGTGCGCAGTCGATCGCGCAGGATCCGCAGGATCTGCGCGTCGATGGCGGCCGATCCGCGGGTCGTGCCCGCCCGGCCGAGGGCCTGCTGCGACCCGGGTCCATCCATGGACGCGGCCGCGTCGGGGTTCGAGGCCGCCGGTCGCTCCGCGCCGGGGGCCGATTGTCGGTCGTTCCGCATGGGGGCACTCCTTGCCGATCGCGGACCAGGATGAGCCCGGCACTCCAGCCGGGGTGTCGAGGACCGGCAAGTCGCGTGCCAACCGACCGCGGCGCCGCCCACTCCCCCCACTTGTGGCGTGAATCGCCGCCGTCGTCCGATCTCTCCACGACGTCGGTGCGATCCGCATCGACACCCCAGCGCGGCGGTCGCATGGATGCGGACGCCGACCGGTGCCGGGCAGTGCCGGACCGGCCTTCGGCGAAGGAACGCCGCGATGATCCAGTTGAAGACCCTCCCCCAGCCGCAGCCGTCCCGCCCCAGGGCGCCGCAGGCCGCGAGCGGCGACACCGCCACGCCGATCGTCTCGGATGCGTGCCCGTACCTCGACCGCAACGACACCCGGTGCGCCGCACGCTTCGCACTGGATCGCATCGACCAGATGATGGATGTGTGTCTCGGCCCGGGCGTCGCCGGGTGCTTCA
>JAUIHC010000502.1 GCA_030432455.1 Phycisphaerae bacterium
CCCGCCGCGGCGAGTTCGTCGGCGGGAAGATACGACCGCCCTCGATCGTGATCCTCGCGGACATCGCGCAGGATGTTGGTGAGCTGGAGCGCGATGCCGCGGCGGTTCGCGAGTTCCTCGACCTCGGCGCCGCCGTCGTGCCCCCAGATGCGGATGCAGATCCGGCCCACCGTCGAGGCGACGAGGCGGCAGAAGCGTTCGAGCGTCGCGCGGTCCGGACAGGTCGACCAGTCGAGATCGAGCCGCTGCCCCTCGATCATCTCCTCGAACGGCGCCGGATCGAGATCGTGACGCGCGACGAGGTCGGCGAAGGCGATCCAGAGCGGGCGTTCCGCCTCGCTCATCCGCTCGCCGTGCAGGATGGCGAGGGTCCGGGCCCGGAAGAGGTCGAGCCCGTACGACCGTGCGGCCCGGTCCGGTCCGGGTGCGTCGGCGATGTCGTCCACCTCCCGCATCCACGCGTACACCACGTGGAGCGACGATCGCGTCGGCTCGGGCAGCATCTTCAGGCCGTACCAGAAGTTGCTCGCCCGCTCGCGGACGATCTCCTCGCAGTACGCATGGGCCTTCGCCACGTGGTTCGGCGATCCGCTCATGCCGGAGTCCTCGCGTCGATGCCGACCGGCGCCCGCCGGGCGGATCGCGTCCGCCACCACGCCCCGAGCACGATCGAGGCCTTCGCCACCGGGCCGAGACTCGGACGATGCAGCACGGTCTCGCAGTCCCAGTCCTCGACGAGCCGGAGCGTCGCGACGCCGCCGCGGAGGAGCGTCTCCACCACCGGCGCCGCCCGCGGACCGAGTCGGGCGGGAAGCGTCGCGCCGAGCTCGAAGAGCGGCCAGGTCCGATCCACGCACGCCCGGACGAGCTCCCGCGACCGCGAGAGGAAGTCGCGATCGACCGCCCACCCCTGCGCGGCGCTGCGACGGAATCGATCCTCGAAGTCCTCGACCTCGAAGCCCGCCCGCCGGATCTCCTCCCGGGGGAGATAGATGCGATCGCGCCGCAGCAGATCGCGGGCGAGATCCTGCCAGTGGTTCACCAGTTGCAGGCCGGTGCAGATCGCGTCGCTGCGGCGGGCGACCTCGTCGTCGATCACGCCGTCGGGCGACTCGCCGAGCAGGGCCAGCACCAGTCGGCCCACCGGATCGGCGCTGCGACGGCAGTAGTCGAGCAGGTCGTCCCACCCGTCGTATCGCCGAGCGACCTGATCCTGCTCGAAGGCCGAGACGAGGTCGCGGAACGGCGCCGGAGAGAGACGGAATCGCTCGATGGTCGGCCGCAGGGCCTGGAAGACCCAGTGGCGAGGCGCGTCGGCGTCGTCGCCGCTCCACGCCCGGTCGATCTCCGTCCGCCACCAGCCGAGCAGTTCGAGCGAGCGGGTGGAGTCGCCGATCTCGTCGCCGAGGTCGTCGGCGGTCCGGCAGAAGGCGTACACCGCCGCGAAGTCGTCGCGAACATCCTCGGGTACGAGCCGGGTGAGCACCGAGAAGTTCTCCCGATGCGTCCGGGCCAGATGCCTCGCCATCGCCCGGGCCTCGTCGATCCCGACGACCCGACCGGCCTCCGACCCGTCGGGGCCGAAGCGAGCGAGATCGTCGTGGATGCGATGGGTCTTCATGCGGTGGCGTCGGCCCGGGATCGGACCGGCAAGTGTATCGGTTCGGGGATTCACGCCCCCGGGGAGCGAAGGGGGCCTCCACGCCGCTGCTACGATGGCGGATCGAACCCGCCCCCGCGTCGCGTCGGACTCCTCATGAAGATCATCCTCGCCAATCCTCGTGGCTTCTGTGCCGGTGTGAACATGGCCATCGACGTGGTGGACCAGCTGCTGGACATCTGTCCCGACGAGACGATCTGCGTGTATCACGAGATCGTCCACAACCGGCACGTGGTCGGTCGCTTCCGGGACCGGGGCGTGCGGTTCGTCGAGTCGATCGCCGAGGTCCCGGACGGATCCATCGTCGTCTTCAGCGCCCACGGGATCAGCCCGCAGGTCCGCGAGGAGGCCCGGGTCCGCGGGCTGACCGCGGTGGACGCCACCTGTCCGCTGGTCACCAAGGTCCACGCCGAGGCGATCCGCTACGCGAAGCGGGGATGGCAGATCCTGCTGGTCGGCCATGCGAACCATCAGGAGGTCATCGGGACCCGGGGCGAGGCGCCCGACGCGATTCAGGTGGTCGAGACCCCCGCGGACATCCCCCGACTTCGCATCGAGGATCCCGAGAAGGTCGTCTACCTCACCCAGACGACGCTCTCGACCGACGACGCCGACGTGATCATCAAGGCCCTCAAGGAGGCGATCCCGACGATCAAGGCGCCCCCGAGCGACGACA
>JAUIHC010000503.1 GCA_030432455.1 Phycisphaerae bacterium
GCGGCCCGAGTCGGATCCGCAGGTCGTCACGGTCGGGCTTCGTCCGACCGAGGAGGCCAGAGCGCAGTTCCTCGAGAGCGGTTCGGTTCTCCAGGCGCTCAAGGCGGGGGCGATGCTCAGCGACGCCGAGGCCGAGGCGATCCGCGGGTTCGCGGAGTTCCTGCGGCAGAGCGGCTACCGGGTCGATGTGCGTCGATCCGAGGACGTCACGATCGACTCCGATCAGGTCCCCGAGACGCTGCAGTGGAACTCGTACTGGAGTCGCTGGTGATCCGATCCCGTCGGCTCGTCGAGGTGGCGTGCGGGGCCGCGGTGGCGGCGGCCGTCGGCTGTGCCAACCACAACGACCGGTCCGATGCGTACCTTCGCGATCTCGAGGTCGGTCGCTGGGACGCGGCCGTGCGCGACGCCCGTCGAGCGGTCGATGGCGGCCCCGAGCGCAATCGGGTGATCGATCGCCTCGAGCTCGGCACCGTGCAGCGGATCGCGGGCGACTGGACCGCGAGCGACGCGACGCTCGGCGAGGCGTGGACGCTCATGCACGAACTCGGCGATCCCGCCGATCCGCAGTTCATCGACACCCTTGCGGCGATCGCGGTGAACGAGCGGGCGCTTCCGTACATCGGCGGATCGGTCGATCGCACGATGTGCGCGACGCTGCGGAGCCTCGATCTGCTCGCGGTCGGTGATCTGGACGCCGCTCGAGCCGAGTTGAAGCGGGCGCAGTTCGCCCAGGAGGACGCCGAGTCGCGGTTCGCGGAGCGGATCGAGCAGGCCCGCGCGAAGATGGGGGAGGAGCAGACGACGCTCGACCTCATCGAGCACTCGCCGGAGTTCCGCTCGCAGTACGCGGAGACCTACGGTGATCTTGCCGAACGGTTCTCGCCCTACCGGGGCTGGACGGTGCCCTTCGTCGACTGGCTCACCGCCGTGCTGCTGGTGGTGGACGGCGAGGGGGGCGGGGATGCGAATCGAGCCATCGATCTGCTTCGTCGCGTGGTCGGGACGGTGGGCGACCATCCGGCGGTCGAGTCGGATCTCGAACTGGCGACCGTCGCGTTCGAGTCCGCGGCATCTCGACCGCCCCAGACGTGGTTGATCGTCGAGTCGGGATTCGCGCCCCGACGCGAGGAGGTCGTCTTCCGGATCCCCGCGTTCATTCCCGAGATGCCGTTCATCGGCGTGGCGTTCCCGAAGCTCGTTCAGTCCGACGCGGGGCCGGTGGGGGCCAGGATGGGGACGACGACCTCCGGGGTGGTCGAGGCTGCGGTCGTCTGCGACATGGGCAGCGTCATCGCCCACGAGTTCGACGCGACGCTCCCCCTCATCACCGGCCGAGCGATCGGGGCCGCGGTCGCGAAGGCGGCCGCCTCGCTGGCTGCGAATCTCGCGGCGAAGGAGAGCGGCAACGACTGGGTGCTGCTGGCGTCGATGGTGGCGACCAACATCTACGGATACGCGACCACGATCGCGGACCTGCGGACCTGGCGGACGCTGCCTCGTGCCTACGCCATCGCCCGGGTGGAGACTCCCGAGGACGGCGTCGTGCGGCTCTCCGGCGGGATCGGCGACCATGAGGTGCGGGTCCCGCCGCAACAGGACGCCATGATCATCGTTCGATGTCCGAGGGCGGGCGGTCCGACCTCGATTCACGCGTTCCCGCTGGCTCGGCCCGCGGCCGCCCCCGACGAGGACGAGTCGTCCTCGGCCATCGACACCGGAGACGTCTCATGACCTCGTCCGTTCCGTCTCGCGTTCGCCTCGCCCTTGCCGCCCTCGTGCTCGGAGGGCTCGTCGGCTGCTTCGCCAACACCGTGACCGGCTCCGGCCGGATCACCAAGGACGGCTGGCTCGCCACCCATGCCAAGGTCCGCGTGATCAACGAGACCGTCGTGAGCGACGATCTCATGCGGGTGGATGTCGAGGTCGAGAACGGTCTTCCGTTCGACACCCGCTTCAACTACCGCTTCGAGTTCTTCGACGCCGAGGGGCGTCTGCTCTTCACGCCCACCAGCGGATTCCGGCAGCAGCAGGTGCCTGCCGGCGCCTTCGTCACCATCACCGCGACCGCGACCGATCCGCGGGCCGCGGATTTTCGTCTCACCCTCACCAACGCCGACTGAGTCCCCCTCGACTCGTTCCGACCGATCAGGAGACCATGATGATCCCGATGCGTCCCACCCTTCTCTCCCTGCTCGCCGTCACCGCCCTGGCCCCGGTCGCGTGCAACCAGCCCGCCCGGGTGGTCACCGACGATCGTGACAAGATCGTCTCGATCGACCAGCTCGACGTGCAGGACTGGGAAAACGCCGCCGACCAGGTCGTCCAGC
>JAUIHC010000504.1 GCA_030432455.1 Phycisphaerae bacterium
GACGGCTCGAACCAGCCGCGAGCCTCCAGATCGGCCTTGAGTCGCTCGAACCGCTGGTGGAGATCGCCGAGCCCGGCGTCACGCAGACGAGACACGATCAGCGACGTCTTTCCGCCCTTGGCCCAGTACTCCAGTCGCCCGGTCGCGACGACCCGCATTCCGAGGGCCGGGGTCGGGGCCGATCGATCGAGACGACGCCGCTGGCTGAAGAACGAACACGGCAGCGTCGCCCCCCGATCGTCCCGCAGCGTGAAGTACCAGTGATCCCGGATGGAGCAGGTGCCGACCTCGCCCTCGACCTGGATCTCGCGACCGGACTCGATCGACGCGAGCGCCTGGTTCACCCGATCGCACGCCTCGCTGACGGTCCACGGCCGCGGACCGTCGCCCCCGGTCGAACCGTCGTCCGGCCCGTCGTCGTGCAGCGACTGCAGACCCCGCATCGCGTCGGTGAAGGAGAGCTGGCGGGTGGACCCCGATGGAGTGCGTCTGGCCACGTGTCGTACGATACGACCTCGCGCCGGATGCGCCGGCGACCGCGTGGACGACCATGCCCAGCCCATCGACGCCGATCGATCTCGCGACCTCGGTGGACGCCCTTCCCGGGGTCGGTCCCAAGGTCGCCGCCTGCCTTCGCCGCCTCGACGTCGCGACGGTCGGGGATCTTCTGGATCACGCGCCGCTTCGCTATGAGCGCGAACATGCGGAGTCGACCATCGCCGAGGCGGATGCCGCGCTGCCCGCGCTCGACGGTGCCACGGAGAATCTGTCGGTCCGGGGCGAACTCGCCGCGATCCGGACCGCCCCCGGTCGTCGCCCCCGGATCGAGGCGACGCTCGACGACGGCACCGGCACGGTGAGGCTGGTCTGGTTCAACGCGGGATGGCTCTCGCGAAGGCTCCGACCCGGCATGCCGATCGTGGTCGAGGGCCGCGCCGGGCGGTTCAAGGGATACCTGCAGTTCACGAACCCGTCGTGGCGTCCTGCCGACGACGAGTCCACCGACGACGACGGCCGCGACGATCGCTGGCGGGCGGTGTATCCGGCGAGCGAGGACCTTCCGTCGCGGCGCATCGAGCCGCTCGCGGCGGCGGCGCTCGATCTCGGCGGCGACGCGATCGTCGATCCGCTGCCCGCCGAGCTCCGGCATCGCCGGGCGCTGCCCGACCTCCGCCTGGCCTACGAACACCTTCATCGACCGCCGAACCGTCGTGACGCGGCTGCGGCGAGGCGGCGGCTCGCCTACGACGAACTGCTGCTTCTCCAGCTCGGCGTGATGATGAAGCGACGCCATCTCCGGGAGACGCTCTCCGCCCCCGCGCTCGCGCTGGATCCGACGATCGACGCCCGGATCCGGGATCGCCTGCCCTTCACGCTGACCGGCGATCAGGATCGCGTGTGCGCCGAGATCGCCGGGGACCTCGGCGGATCACGACCGATGAACCGGCTGCTGCAGGGCGATGTGGGCAGCGGCAAGACCGCGGTCGCGGCGTACGCGATGCTGCTGGCGGCGGCCCACGGTCATCAGGCCGCCCTCATGGCCCCGACCGGAATCCTCGCCGAGCAGCACCACGCGTCGCTCTCCAGACTGCTCGCGGGCTCACGCATCGAGGTCGGCCTGCTCACCGGCTCGACCGGGACGGCGGAGCGACGGGCGATCCTCGAACGGCTCGCCTCCGGAGACCTGGCGCTGGTCGTCGGCACCCACGCCCTCCTCTCCGAGGACACCACCTTCGCCTCCCTCGGCCTGGCGGTCATCGACGAACAGCACCGGTTCGGCGTCGAGCAGCGATCCCGGCTGCGGCGACCCGATCCACACGGTCGGGTCCCGCACGTGCTGGTGATGACCGCGACGCCGATCCCCCGCACCCTCAGCCTGACGATCTTCGGCGACCTTGATGTCTCGGTGATCCACGAGCGACCGCCCGGCCGCAGTCCGACCGTCACGAGGGTCGTCGGTCCCGAGAAGGCCCCCGACGTCTACGGCTATCTCGCGGAACGAGTCGCCGCGGGCGAGCAGGGCTTCGTCGTGGTGCCCGCGGTCGAGGAGTCGGAGCACGGACTCGCGGACGTCGAGGGTCATCGGCGCCGACTGGAAGCCGGACCGCTGGCGACATGCCGTCTCGGCGTGGTGCACGGACGACTCTCCGCCGCCGACCGCGACGAGGTCATGGATCGCTTTCGCCGACGCGAGCTCGATGTGCTGGTGGCGACCGTCGTGATCGAGGTCGGGGTGGACGTGCCCAACGCGACGATGATCGTCATCGAGCACGCGGAACGGTTCGGGCTTGCCCAGCTGCACCAACTTCGCGGACGCGTCGGTCGCG
>JAUIHC010000048.1 GCA_030432455.1 Phycisphaerae bacterium
GTCGAGGGGTCGCTCGTCGAGTACCCGATCTACGCGGGGCTGATCCTGGCCCTGATGACGGCCGCCTTCGTGCTGCGGCCGCACATCGAGCGGCAGCCGGCGACCATCGCCGAAGGGCTGTCGCCCGCGGGACCTCTGCGGCGGGCCGCGGGGCTCTGCATCGATCTCGTTCCCGGTCTGATGGTCGCGATCGCGGTGTTCGATCTCGAGCCTGCGATCTTCGCCGAGGATCTGCGGGCGGGCGCCCCGAAGGCCATGCTGCCCGCGGTCTTCGCGATGATGGTCGCCTCGGGCATCACGGTGCTGCTGGAGGGGGCGACCGGCCGATCGCTCGGAAAGTGGGTCGTCGGCACCCGGGTGGCTGCGCTCGACGGTTCGCCGGGGACCCGGTGGCAGCGAGGGTTGCGAGCCGGGCTTCGTCTGGCGCTGCTTCTCTTCTGGCCGATCGCCCTGCTCGCGCTCCTGGATCCCGCGGGCCGAGGCATGCCGGAGCTGCTGACCCGCACGGTGGTCGTGGTGGCGAAGCGATCGACGCCGTCGCCGGCGACGGCCGATCCGGGCTCCTGACATCACGGGGGGCTCCAGCGCGGGAAAGTCGCCTTCGGCGCATCCGGTGCGCGAACGATCGGCACATGTGGAGGATTCTCGTTCCCGATGCCGATGTCGGTATCGCCGGCGAATGGAGTCGCCGGCGGTCGTCGCGCCTTCGGGCCTCCCTCGGGAGGTCGTGGGCGTCTTGAGAGGATCTCGTGACGGACGATCAGCCGCAGCCCCGGACCCCCGAGCCCGACGTCGCCGACGCGACGGACGAGCGTGGTTCGACGTCAACCGCCCCGGCCGCCTCCGCGGACCACGCGGGGGCGTCGCTCGCACCGCGGGGCGGTCTGGCCTGGCAGTTCCCGCTCATCGTCGTCTCGCTGGCCGCCATCGGGGCTGCGATCGTCTTCCGGCGTCCCGAACCGGTGCCCCCGGACCTCGATCGGGCGTTGGCGGAGGCGGTGGCGGAACTCGACCGCGGCCGCCTGGACGCCGCCGCGGGCCGGCTGGTGCTCGTCGAGCGCGACCTCGGATCGCGGCCCGATCTGCTGGGCGTGTATCACCTCGCGGTCGCGGATCATCGGGCCGCGTCGCTTCAGCCGCTCCTGACGGCCCCGGCGGCCCAGGCCGCGCAGGTCGTGGAGGCGTACGAACGGGCCGAGCGCGACGGCTCGGAGCTCGACGGGGCTCGCCGTCGTCGTCTGGCCGAAGCGATGGTCGCGGCGGGGCGGGAGTCGGACGCTCTGGAGATCCTGTCCCGGATCGAGTCCGAGATCGAGTTCGATCCGGTCGGTCGTGACGAGATCCGGACGCTGCGGCATCGGCTGATCCGCCGCCAGATCGATCGGACGCTGGCCGCGGGGGTGCCCGCCGAGTCGGTCGCTCCCGTGATCGAGCGACTGCTTGCCGAGGACGCCTCGCTGGAGATCGAGGCGTGGAGCACCGCGATCGATGCCCGGGTGCGGCTGGAGACCGGGGAGATCGCGGGCCTTGCCCATGGGCTGGGGCTCGCCATGCACCGGCTGGAGGGGCGGGCCGCGGGAGAACCGTGGGTTCGGATCGACTGGGCCGAACTCTGGGTGCTGCTCGGGCACGCCTATCGGGACGAGCTTCAGGCTCATGATCGAGCGGCGGAGTGCTACCGGGTCGCCCTCGATCGCCTGCGGGCGATCGGTTCGATCGCGGCGGAGGCGTCGCTCTCGCTGGGCGATCTGCAGGTGGATGCCGCCCGGGAGATGCTCCCGGAGGGTGGCGTGGTGACCGACGGGTCGTCCGTGTCGCCGGCGTCGCTCGCCGAGGCCGCATCTCGCTACGACGCGGTGCTCGGCATGTCCGACGCGTCCATCGATCAGAAGGTGGCGGCTCGGATCGGGCTGGTGTCGCTGGCGCTGCTGCACGGAGATCACGAGGCCGCGATCGGCGGGTTCGACGGGATCGCGGGTCTCCTTGGTCGGGGGGCGCTGGTCGGTGACGAGGTCCGCCGGTCGGCGGTCGAGACCGCCCTGCTCGGGGCCGAGGCGGCGATGATCGCCGCCGCTCGGCTCGAGTCCGGATCCGACGATGGCGAGGCCGAGGCGGTCCGCGACGTCGTGCCGATGCTCGATGCCGCCGCCGCGCACGCCGCGTTCGTGCGCCGGTTCGCGACCGGGCCGACCACGCGGCATCGCGGGCTGGAGTTCCTGGCCGCCGCTCGCGAGCGGGCGGCGGCGCTGCTCGTGGAGCCGGTGCTGGGTGGGGAGGATCCGCGGGTGGATCGCGCCATCGCCCTCATGCCGGTCGAGGTTCGGCTGGAGGCCGCTCGTCGATTCGCATCCGCGGCGGAGGCGCTCGATCTGATCGAGGCCGACCTGGCGGGCGACGATCCCGATCGCTTCGACGTGCTTTGGCGGGCCGCGGTGCTGCACGACAAGGCTGGTGCGGTCGAGGCGGCGCTGGATCGCTACGCACGCTTCGTGGAGAGCCAGTCCACCGAGGCCGCGATGTGGCCCGAGGCGGCCTTCCGGGTCGCGGCGGGGCACCACGCCCTGCACGATCTCGACGAGTCGGAGACCTGGTATCGACGACTGCTGGTGACGATGGGCGACGGCCGCGACGAGGTCAGCGAATATGCCACCCGTGCCCGGGTCGGGCTGGCCCGGGTCCTGCTGGAGCAGGGCGGGGAGATCGAGATCGGCGAGGCGGAGACCCTGCTCAACGACGTGCTCGACGGCACCGCGAAGGATGCGGTCGAGCCCTCGGTTCCCGAGTATCGGGACGCGTTGCTCCATCTGGTCCGCCTGCTCGGACGCACGGAGCGCTGGAACGAGCTCGCCAGCCGTGGCGAGGAGTGGCTCTCCCGGTATCCGGCGGATCCGCGTTGGGGGGAGATGGCGGTCCGGACCGGCGAAGGTCTGCTCCGTCACGCCGATGCGCTGGCCGAGGTCGGCGGCGATGCCGACGGGATGAATCCGAGTCTGGCGGCGGCGCGGGATCGCGAGCGTCATCGCGCTCTGCGACTGGCCGCGGGGCGACTCCAGGCCGGCGTCGCGGAACTGGATCGGCTCGGTGGAGACGATCTCGATCCGCTGGAGGCGGGCCTGGTTCGAAGTGGCTTCCTGCTCCGGGCGATGGTGGCCGATCGGCTCGGCGATGCGGACGCCTCGATCCGTCTCTATCGCGAGACGGAGCAGCGCTTCGCGGGTGAACCGGTGGCGATCGTCGCGCTCATCTCCATGGCCGACGTCGCGATGCGGGCGGGTGACCGGGACACGGCGGGCCTCGCCACGGCGCGGGCCCGCAAGCGGCTGGACCATCTTCATCGGGACGCCGGGCCCGGCGGGCTCCGGATCGACCCGCTCGGTCCGGAGCTGCTGCTCGGTCCGGGTCGGGAGACGATCGATCGCTGGATGACCGCCTTCCCGCCCGGAGTGGAGTCAGGCATGGGGGAGGAGATCGGATGATCACCGACGCGCGTTCCCGACTGCATGCACTGCTCGAGGCCCGGATCGACCTGCTTGGCCGGGTCGAGGCCGTCTCGCGGCGACGCCGTGAGGCGATCGAGGCGGGGCGGACCGATGCGATCGAGCGGCTGGTGGTCGAACGCGAGCCGCTGGTGACCGCGCTGGTCGAGTCCGCGGGCGAGGTCGAGTCGCTGTCCGCGGCGGTCGCCGGTACCGCCGATCCGGATCTGCTCGCCCTCGTCGAGCGGGCCTCGTCGCTCGTCGAGTCGATCGCGGAACTGGATCGTCACGACGAGGCCGCGCTGGCGGCGGTCGGGTCGCGCACGCGGCAGGAACTCGAACGCGTCTCCAACGCCGGTCGGGCGGGGCGGGCGTATCAGGGCGGTCGTGGATCCGCCGGAAGCCGAATGGAGCGATCCGCATGAGTCATGCTGCCGTCGCCACCACCGATCTCTCGTCCGTGCCGACCGCGGTGTCGCCGGGGCGGATCGACGCCGTCGAGTTCGCCGAGCTGGTGCGGGCCTTCAACGAGGTCACGGCCCGGCTGGAGTCCACGCACGGTGCGCTCCGTCGCGAGGTCTCGTCGTTGCAGGGCGAGCTCGCCGAGGCGCAGGCCCGGCTTCGTCGTTCGCGACAACTCGCGGCACTGGGCGAGATGGCGGCGGGCATCGCGCATGAGATCCGCAATCCGCTCGGCGCGATCGGGCTCACCCTCGAGGCGCTGACCGAGGATCTCGCGGATCGGCCCGAGCAACTCGAACTCTGCGGGCGGGTGAGCCGGGCGGTCGCTCGTCTGGACGCGATCGTCGGCGACGTGCTCGCCTTCGCCCGCGACACCCGTGTCCGACCTGCGGCGACCACGATGGCGACGCCGGTGTTGGCGGCGGTGGCGGGGGCGGAGGACCTGATCGAGGCGCACGGGATCGACGTCGATCTGGACATCGACGAGTCGTGCGAGGCCGAGATCGATGCCCCGCTCATGGAGCAGGCGTTGCTGAACCTGCTTCGGAACGCCTGCGAGGCGATGGCGGGAGTGGACCGCGGGCGCCGACTGGTGGTTCAGGTCCACGGCCGCGAGCTTCGCGACCCCGATGCCGGTCTGGTGCCGCACGCGATCGTGCGGATCACCGACACCGGCCCGGGCATTCCCGAGGAGATCCGCGAGCGGATGTTCAATCCGTTCTTCACCACGCGGGCGGAGGGCACCGGCCTCGGCCTCGCGATCGTGCATCGCATCGTCGATGCGCACGGTGGGCGGCTCGACGTGGAGTCGGGCGGAGACGGCACGGCCGTCACGGTCGGGCTTCCGGTGGCCTTCCGCGGCGAGCGGGCGGGCGGTGGAGAGGACGAGAGCGGGCGGAGCCTCGGTGGCGCCGTCCGGCGACGGGTTCGCGACAGTGCGGCGGACCGCGGCGCCGCGTAGGCGGCGGGGTTCATTCGGACGACGATTCACGACGACACGACCAGACGGCATGGATGCCGACATGGAGGCCTCGGATGGCGAAGATCCTGGTGGTAGACGACAAGGAGATGATGCGCGACAGCGTCGCGACCATCCTCGGGCGACGCGGCCACACGGTCGCGACGGCGCCGGGTGGCGAGGCGGCCCTCGATCGCATCGCGGAGAAGCGGCCGGATGCGGTGGTCACCGATCTCCAGATGCCGGGCATGAGCGGGCTCGACCTGCTTGCCGCGATTCGGAGGATCGACGAGGGGTTGCCGGTGGTCTTCATGACCGCGTACGGCAGTGTCGAGACGGCCGTCGAGGCGATGCGGGAAGGTGCGTTCGACTACATCACCAAGCCGTTCGGCGGTGACGAGCTCGCGATCTCGGTCGAGCGGGCCATCGAGCACGGGCGGCTTCGTCGCGAGAACGAGGTGCTCAAGGCGGCGGCCGGCACCCCGGTCGCGTCGGCCTCCGGGACGAACATGGTCGGCGACGGCCCGCGGATGGCGGCCGTCCGGCATCGGCTCGAGCGGATCGCCGACAGTCACGGCACCGTGCTCGTCACCGGCGAGAGCGGCACCGGCAAGGAGGTCGCGGCCCGTTGGATCCACGACGCCAGTCCGCGTCGCGACGGGCCGTTCCTCGCGATCAACTGTGCGGCCCTCTCGGCGAGTCTGCTCGAGAGCGAGCTGTTCGGCCACGAGAAGGGCGCGTTCACCGGGGCCGACAAGCTCCGCAAGGGGCGGTTCGAACTCGCCGACGGCGGCACGCTGCTGCTCGACGAGATCAGCGAGATTCCGCCGGAGCTCCAGGCGAAGCTCCTTCGGGTGCTTCAGGAGCGGACGTTCGAGCGGGTGGGATCGAGCCAGACGCTGACCGTGGACGTCCGGGTCATCGCGACCACCAACCGCAATCTCGCCACCGAGGTGGACGCTGGTCGTTTCCGCGGCGATCTCTACTTCCGGCTCAACGTGCTGCCGGTCGAGATGCCGGCGCTGCGGGAACGCCCCGAGGATCTTCCGGCCCTCGCCGACCATTTCCTGGCCGCGGTCGGGGTCCGGGAGGGACGACCCGCCAAGCGGTTCTCCGAGGCGGCGCTCGGCGTCCTTCGGAGCTATGTCTGGCCCGGCAACGTCCGCGAGCTCCAGAACATCTGCGAGCGGGCGGCGGTGCTGGCGGCCGACACCGAGATCTCCGCCGAACTCGTGGCGCCGTGGCTCCCGACCACCGCGACCCGGATCGCGTCGGATGGCGAGACCGTGGCCCGCACCGCGGGAGTCGGAGTCGGCCTCGGCGGCACCTCGGTGGAGTCCAAGCCGGACGGCGGTTCGGCCGGTGACGTGGCCGCGACGGTCCAGCACTGGCTCGCGTGCGACGGTGCCCTGACCCTCGCCGACATCGAGCGGGAGACGATCGTCGCGACCCTCAAGCGGAATCGCGGGCATCGCCAGCGGTCCGCGAAGGCGCTCGGCATCGGGGTCCGGACGCTCGGCCTCAAGCTCAAGAAGTGGAAGGAGGAGCAGGTCGTCGAGCAGGATCTCTGATCGACGACCGGGCTCCCGCCGCGCGGAGCGCGGCGCAGGACATGCTCGTCGGCGCACCGTCTGCGCCGACCCGGAGGATCCGGCATGCAGCAGGGTGGCATCACCTCGACGGGCTCGACCCCGTTTCTTCAGCGGCTCATGCAGTTCGCCTGGCAGCGCAACACGCTGCTGCAGGATGCCGCCGCCAATCTCGACACCCCCGGCTACAAGCCGCTCGATGTCCGTCCGGAGGCCTTCCAGGCGGCGATGAAGGCCGCTCAGGCCAGACAGGCGGGCGGCGGAACCCCGGTGGTCCGCGGGGCCGGCATCTTCGCGGACACCCGGGACATCGCCTTCTCCGACGACGGAGTCCGGCTCCGGCCGGAGGCCGCCCACGAGAATCTGCTTTTCCATGACGACAACGACCGGAATCTGGAACGCGTCATGCAGCATGTCGCGGAGAACGTCCTCACGTTCCGGCTGGCGAGCGAGCTCTTCCGACGCGAGCACGACCTGCTTCGATCGGCGATCCGTGAACGGCCCTGAGCGTGAGAGGGTTCTCCCCCGGACCGCGAGGGCGACCATGAAGACCTCCCGGAGACGACCATGAGCATCTACGGTGCATTCGACATCTCGGGAAGCGGTCTTCGGGCGCAGCGGGTCCGCATGGACGCGATCAGCGCCAACCTCGCCAATCAGCGGACCCCGGGCTTCAAGCAGGTCATGGTCGAGTTCGCCGCCGGCGATCCGGCCTCCGGCTCGCCGCTCGGGGTCCATGTCTCGGCGATCGAGCGGGTGCCGGCCTTCAGTGGCGAGTACGGGGCGGTCGATCGGGGCACCGAGGCGGACCTCGCCGACGGGCTCGCCGACGGCCGGGCACCCCTTCCCCAGTTCAACTATGTGCAGGCGATGACCGACGGCATCGAGGCGGTGCGGGCGTACGAGGCCAACATTCAGGCCCTCGACGCCACCCGGTCGATGATCGATTCGGCGATTCGTGTCCTCGCCTGAGTCCTGACGGACCCCGGTTCACCCGACGGATGATCGTTTCATGAGCGACCCACTCGGCTTCATCAACCAACCCGGTCCCGGCGCCCGACCAGTTCAGGGGCTTCAGGGGCTCCAGGGACGCCCCATCCAGGGTGGCGAGGGCGACGACTTCAAGAAGTCGCTGCTGGAGCAGATCGAGCAGGTCAACCGGCTCCAGCAGGATGCGGAGCAGGCCAAGATCGGGGTCGCCACCGGCGAGGCGTCCCTGGAGCAGGTGATCACCGCCACCGAGACCGCCGACACCGCATTCCGCATGCTGCTGGCGGTCCGCAACAAGCTCGTCGATGCGTACGACGAGGTGAAGAACATCCGCGTCTGATGCTCCCGGCGTCGCCTGCAGGGCGACCTGACCCTCGGCGGAGTCCGAGGCGAAAGGAGATCGGGCCGTTCCCGCTTGTCAGGACGACACGCGGGGCACGGAGGCCCGGACGACGTCAATCCGCACGACGGACGGCATGGAGGCCATCCCCGTGATCCAGCGACTTCGCGATTCCATCCAGGACGTTCTCCGCCGCATCGGCGGGATGGACACCTCCGCGAGACTTCTCGTGGGGTCGATCCTCGTGATCCTGACGATGGGGCTCTTCCTCGTCTCGCAGTACGCGGCCAGCCCGGCGATGTCGTCGGTCACGGTCAAGCCCGAGGACGCGATGGTCGTCCTGCAGACGATCCGTGATCACGGCTACGCCGCCGAGGATGCCGGCAACGGCTCCATCCTCGTCGAGGCGCGGAACCGGGCCGCGATCCGCAAGTACGTCGAGGAGGCGGGGTACTCCATCGAGTCGGTCTCCGACGCGGAGCTCGAACAGTCCGGCGGGCAGTGGGTCTCCAACGCCGAACGCGAGCAGATGCAGCGCACGATCCGCATCCGGCGGGCCGAACGCGCGATCGCGATGGACCCGAAGATCAAGGATGTCTCGATCGTGCTCTCGGGCGGCGGTCGCACCCAGCTCGGTCTCAAGGGGCCGAAGCCGCGGGCCGCGGTCACCGTCGAGATGCGGACCGGATCGCTCGATCGCGAGACGGCCGAGACGATCGCCATGCAGGCGCTGGTCGAGGACGGCCTTCAACTCGACAACGTGACCGTCGTCGAGGCGGGGGGGGCGTCCTTCCGGTTCGGCGACGAGGCGGGCGGCGGGCGGCGCGACTACCTCGCCCAGATGCGGGCCTTCGAACGCGAGGTCGCGCAGAAGCTCGGCGTCATCGTGCGGGCGGCGTTCCCGCAGGCGTCGGTCGCGGTGAACGCCCAGGTGCTGGTCGCGGAGATCGACGAGGAGTCGGTCGCCTTCGACAAGCCCGCCAAGGGCGACTCGTATGTCGCGACCGACGAGAGCGAAACCCCGATGCCCGGTGCGGGAGGTGGTCAGCCCGGCTTTCGCTCGAATGCGGGCGTCTCCGGTGTCGGCGCCGCGTCGCTCGGAGCCGGCGGTGCCGTCGCCAAGCGATCCACCAGCGAGAACGTCATCGACAACCGCTTCCCCGGCACCCGCACCCGCACCCGGGAGTTCGCGAACCATCCGGTGAAGATCGCCGCCTCGGTGCTGCTGCCGACCCAGGCGGTCGAATCGATCCTTCGGCAGGAGCTCGGCGACGAGGCCGAGATCGGCGCCTCGGAGATCGAGGCCCGCGTCGAGGCGGTCCGGACGCTCCTGCAGCGGAGTCTCGTGCCGCTGGTGGACAGTTCCGAGTTCCGGGACGGCACCACCGGCGAGGTCGTGGTGCAGGCGCTTCCGTTCGCGGAATACATGCCGGTCGCGACCGCCGGGATCGGCTCGGGCATGGGGGACATGCTCGAGGGCGTGACCGGGGGCGATGCGATGCAGGCCCTCAAGAACGCCGGTCTCGTGGGCCTGTCGCTGCTCTCGCTGGCGATGATGTTCATGATGGTCCGTCGGTCCGGCGGCGGCGACGTGCTTCCGAGCGCCGAGGAGCTCGCGGGCGTGCCGCCGGTTCTCGAGGACGACGAGGCCGAGGTCGTCGGCGAGGCGGACGAGGCCGCCCCGGCGCTGGTGGGGGTCGAGCTCGACGACGAGGACCTTCGTCGCAAGCAGATGCTGGAACAACTGAACCAGCTGGTGAAGAAGGAACCCGCCGAGGTCGCGGCGCTGATGCGTCGCTGGATGCGGGCCGAGTCGTGATCGATCGTTCTCTCGTCGGGCCGGGCGTTCCCGTCCGCCATCGTCTCCAAGTGAATCCCCGGGAGCATCGCGCCGCATGAGCATCCGACCCGGCCAGAAGCTGCCCGAGTCCGCCGAGAGTCTCGACGGCGTGGTGAAGAGCGCGGTGCTCCTGCTGCTGCTCGATCCGGACTCGGCGGGTTCGATCCTCCGCGAGCTTCCGACCGAGTCGGTCGAGGAGGTCACCCGCGCCCTCGCGTCGCTCGGCGATGTGCCCCGCGGGCTCGGCGAGGGGATCATCTCCGAGTTCTACAGCCTCGCGATGGCGCAGGGCTGGGTGCGGGAGGGCGGGCTCGACTACGCGAAGCGGCTCATCAAGGACTCGCTCGAGGGCGGCGTCGCGGACAAGGTCATCTCCCAGATCCAGACCCAGGTCCAGCGGACGCCGTTCGCGTTCCTGCAGAAGGCGGAGACGGAGAACCTGCTCACCTTCATCCAGGACGAGCATCCGCAGACCATCGCGCTCATCGTGAGTCACCTTCCGCATCACAAGGCGAGCGAGGTGCTGGGGGGATTGTCCGAGGAGCGTCAGATCGAGGTCGTGCGCCGCGTGGCGAACATGGAGCAGACCAACCCCGAGGTCATCCGCGAGGTCGAACTGGGGCTGGAGAGTCGTCTCAGCTCCATGATCATGCACTCGATGGAGAAGGTCGGCGGCGTCAACACCGTCGCGGAGATCCTCAACCTCTGCGATCGCAACACCGAGAAGGCGATCATGGAGGGCGTCGAGAGCGAGGACCCCGAGCTCGTCGAGGAGATCCGTCGTCTCATGTTCGTCTTCGAGGACGTGAAGATGATCGACGACAAGGCGATCCAGCGGCTCATGAAGGAGCTCGACAACAAGGAGGTCGCGCTCGCCCTCAAGATGGCGTCGGAGGAGCTGAAGGACAAGTTCCTCTCCAACGTGTCCTCCCGCGGGGCCGAGATGATCCGCGAGGACATGGAGTTCATGGGCCCGGTGCGGGTGAGCGACGTCGAGGCGGCCCAGCAGCGGATCGTGGACATCGTCCGGCGTCTCGAGGACTCGGGCGACATCGTCATCTCCGGCCGCGGCGGCGGCGGCGACATCGTGGTCTGATCGGAGGTCGTCGTGCCGCTCATCAAGAACATTCGAGCTCGGGAACTCGTGCAGGGCGCCGTGGTGATGAACCTCGGGGACGTCCGCGAGGAGGCGGCCCGCATCCTCGACGACGCCCGGGCCGAGGCCGCCCGCATCGTCGCGGACGCCAGGGCCGAGGCCGACCGACTCACCGACGGCGCCGCCGAACGCGGGCACGCCGAAGGGCTCGCCCGGGGTGAGGCCGAAGGCCGCGAGATCGGGCTCGACGCCGGACGAGCCGAAGGCGCTGCGACGGCCGAGGCCGCGATGTCCGAACGACTGACCGGCATCGCGGACGGCTGGACGACCGCCCTCGAACAGATCCTCCAGTCGCGGGAACTCCTGCGGGACGAGGCGCGACGCGATCTCCTTCGCCTCGGGCTGGCGATCGCCGAGCGGGTGCTCGGTCGTCTTCCCGCCCACGATCCCAGCGTGGTCGTCGATCAGGTCGAGTCGGCGATCGCGATGCTCGCGGGGGCGACGCGACTGCACATCCGCGTGCACCCCGAGGATCTCCCGCTGGTCGAGACGCACTTCGCCACCGCGGTTGCCGGCATCCGCGACGCATCCGACCTCGATGTCCGGCTGGAGGCCGACGAGTCGATCGTCCGCGGCGGCTGCGTGGTCTCCGCGGGCGACGGCGAGATCGACGCCCGGCTCGATCAGCAGATCTCGCGGATCGTGCACGGTGTCTTCCCCGAGCTGCTCGAGACGCCCGCCCCGGCACCCCCGGCACCCCCGGCTCCCCCGGCGGTCGCGTCGTCCGCGTCGTCCCTGACCAGCGAACCGTCCCCGGCCGCGCCCGCCGCATCCGATGCGAGCGACGACGCGGCGGCCTCCGAGTCGATCGAGGACATCGCCCGCGATCTCGCCGACCTCGGTTTCGACGATCTCGATGATCCCGATGATCCCGATGATCCGGATGATCCGGAATCCGGTGCGGACGAGCCTGCGACCGACGATCCGGAGGCGTCGTCATGACCACGTTCGCACGAGCCGCCGACGCCCTCGACGAATGCGAGCCCCGGATCGTGTCCGGCACCGTGGACGCGGTTCGCGGCATGACCGTGCTGGTGCGACGACTCCGCGTCCCGATCGGGTCGGTCGTGCGGATCGAATCGACGTCGTCGCGCCGCGAGTCGGTGTTCGGCGAGGTGATCGGGTTCGACGCCGCCCGCGCGATCGTGATGCTCCTCGGCGGGGCCGGCGGAACCGGCCCGGGCGACCGCGTCCGGTTGGAGCGGGTGAGCGACGCGATCATGGTGGGGGACTCGTGGCTCGGTCGCGTGCTCGACGGACTCGGACGGCCGATCGACGGCGGTCCGCCGCCGGCGGGACTGGTCTCCCGACCGCTGTTTCCACCGGTCGTGAATCCGTTGAGCCGGGGGATCGTGAGCGAGCCGCTCTCCACCGGAGTCCGTTCGATCGACGGGCTCACGACGCTCGGGAAGGGGCAGCGGATCGGGATCTTCGCGGGGCCGGGCGTCGGCAAGAGCACGCTGCTCGCGTCGATCGCCCGCGGCACCTCGGCCGATGTCAACGTCATCGCCCTGGTCGGCGAGCGTGGTCGCGAGGTCAAGGAGTTCATCATCGACGCCCTCGGGCCGACGGGACTCGCGAAGTCGGTGGTCGTGGTGGCGACCGGCGACGAGAGTCCGCTGCTTCGCGTCCGGGCGATGGCGGCCGCGATCAGCGCCGCCGAGCACTTCCGCGAGCGAGGTCGCGACGTCATGCTCATGGTGGACT
>JAUIHC010000049.1 GCA_030432455.1 Phycisphaerae bacterium
GCTGGTCGCGGGTCATGGCGAACTCCACCAGGATCCGCTGGGCGGGGGTCTCGAAGACATGCTTGCTCGCCGCCTTCGCCGCCTTGGTGAAGGTCGGGAAAAGCTTCCTCACCTTCTTCTTCGCGGCTTTCTTCAGCAGCTTCCCGCTCTCCTCGGCCACCTTCTTCGAGTCGACCCGCTGGGCCGCCCTCGAGATGCTCGAGGAGGCCCGACCAACGGAGTCGCCGACGCGCTTCGACAGCTTGCCCACATGGTGCGCCGCCACCAGACCGGCACCCGCGGTCGCTCCCGCCGCACCGATCTCCGCGACGTCCCGGGCCTTGGCGATCTTGTCCCGCTTCGCCTCGAAATGCCGCAGCGCCCGAGGAATGCCCGGAGCCTTGCGGATCGCCTTGCCGAGCTTGCCCGCCCTTGCCACTCGCCGCCCGGCCTCCCCTCGGGTGATCAGGTTCTTCTTCAGCAGCGACTTCGTCCGCTTGCGGACCTTCTTCTCGGCGACGGCCTCGGCGGGGGTCTTCGTCTTGCCCCGGCCCTTGGCGAGAATCCCCGCCGCCACGGCACCGCCGCCCACCGCCGTCGCCCCGATCTGCGCCAGACGGCGCCGGTCCTGGGCGATCTCTTCTTCTTCAGTGAGCCCGCGCAGCTCGATCAGCCGGCGGAAGGGAGTGTCGAATGGTTGCTCGGTCATGGTCGAAAAGTCGTTGTCGTTGCGCACCCGGCGGGCGACCGCCGCCTTTGGCACGCCGCGCCGTGTCATCCCGGAGTAGCGGACCTCCACGCGATCCCCCGGCTTCGCCGAGACTCCCTTGCCGCTCTGCGCCTTGAATCTACCGGCCTTGCCACCGCCGAGGACCAGCACCCCTTTCGGCCCGCCCTGCACGGCCTCCACCGGATACTCCGCATCCGCCTGCGGCTTGAGCTTCCGGCGCTTCCCATCGGGGCCCTGCACCACCACGCCCTCATGACCCTTGCGCAAGGATCGGCGCATGAGCTTTCGCACGTCGCCCTCGGACGTCGCGGTTTTCGCCTTCACCCGCCGCACCGCACCGATCGGCAGCGGCCGCTTGCCCTGGTCGGGGAAGACGTGGAGCTTCAGCCCACTTGCCGCCTTCCCGCCCTTGCGCGCCTGCGCCGAGATCTCGCCGACGTCGCGACCGCGACGCCAGAGCTCGCCCTCGAGCTTCGAGTCCGGGCGCTTCTTGAAGTGCCTCCGGAGCCGCTTCTCCAGTTTCGGCAGATCGAGCGGCTTGCCGCTCTTCGTGCGGATCCCGCTCTTCGTCGCCGTGGCGTTCACCCCGTCGAGCTTCGGGCTCACCCGCGAGGGCCCCTGGAATCGGTCGTGCCGGTCCATCAGCAGCCGACCACGATCTTGAGTTCCGCCGCCTGCATGTCGTCGCGACACTTCTGCGCGAGCCGGGCGACCAGCTCGCGCTTCAGTTTTGGGATCGGCACCCCGAGGGCGCGCGCCATCTCGCGCAGCTCACGCTCGGGCCGATCCGAAAGCGTCAACGCCACCAGCACCGGCGACGTCTTCATCCTGAATGTCCGCGTCCTTGGCATGACCTAGAAGGGGATGTCATCCCCGTCGTCCTCGGGATCGGCCGGGGCCGCGGATCCGGCCCCCGCGCCGGACGCTTCCGGCGGCCGGTCCCGGCCCTTGCCATCGGGCAGGAACTGCACCTGCTCGGCGACCACCTTGAGCTTGGTCCGCTTCTGGCCGCTCTGCTTGTCCTCCCAGGTCTCCAGCGACAGCCGGCCCTCGACGAAGACTCCTCGCCCCTTGCTCAGATACTTCGCGGCGTTCTCGGCCGTGCGACCCCATACCGTCACGTCCACGAAGGTCGCCTCGTCGGTCCAGTTGCCATTGCCGTCCGAGACTCGCCGGTTCACCGCCAGCCCCATGTCGGCGACGGCGGTGCCCTTCGGCGTGTGACGGAGTTCGATGTCCCGGGTCAGGTTCCCGAGGAGGAGGACTTTGTTCAGGTTGGCCATCGGGCGGGGGAGTTCAGAGTTGGCCGGCTGCGTACAGCGCGTTCTGCAGGCGGTAGCCCTCGAGCTGCCACAGCTGGTCCCTCGCATCGTCGAAGGCCACCTTGCGGCCGATCGCCGCGTCGAAGTTCGCCGGGTCCACGCAGGCGCCGCGCCCGGTCACGGTGAAGCCGCAGGGGAGCCGGTAGCTCACCACCAGCTCCTTCCCCCAAAAGACATGCTCCTCGGTCGTGGCCTGCCGCAGCAGCAGCTCGATCTGCTCGGGCGTCACCTTCCGGGGCAGCGGCTCGGGCTCCACACCATCCACGAAGTCCGCGACATGACCGCGGGCTTCGTCCAGCTTGGTCACGGCATCGGTCAGGCGCGGGTCCGCGCCAAGCTCCTCGACAGCCTGCAGGGCGGCGTCGATCGCGGTTTCTTCGGGGCTCCAGCGGGCTCGGTCGATTCGGCGGGGAATGGATTCTTCACTCATTGATCTGTCTGCTCACGTTTGCGTCAACGCACCGGGCTCATGCCGTCACGCCGTTCGGATCCTCCGGTGGCTTCGGCACGATCGCCTCGGCCTCGCCCACGGGCATGCCGTAGACGTTGACGAGCGTGAGGATGGCGCTCTCCCGGTCGGTCTCGCCCTTGCCGACCATCGCGAGGACCTCGAGGATCTGCTTCGCGCCCTTGTCGCCGAGGGTGCCGATCTGGCCCGGAGGCGGCGGCGGCGGATCGTCCGGGCCGGGCTCGCCCTTCGCTGCCCGCTCCATGTTGGCGATCATCTGCGTCGGATTGTTCAGCCAGCCGGCCAGCAGCTCCACCGGGATCTTCTTGCCCTTCGCCACGCGCAGGATCGTCTCCAGCTCGGCCGCCTTCTGGTCGACCACCTGGGGGAAGCTGTTGCCATGCTCGGCGGCGAGCTGCGTGATGGTCTTGCCGCCGGCATCCACCAGCGCCAGGTCGGCCGTGGTCTGGTGCCCCACGTCGCCGGTGATTTCCGCACCGAAACGCCATGCGCCCTTCTTCCAGTTGTCGGCCCACGGGATCTCCTTGCGAGCGATCCCCAGCATCAGCACCTCCTCGACCACCCGGTTGAGGATCACGTCCTGCAGCCGCTCCTGGTAGTAGCGGATCGTCCGCTGCGCCGCCTTCGTCTCAAGCCGCGCCGTCACGCCGCCGAAGGCCGCCATGTTGTAGACGAATCCGTAGGGCAGCACCAGCGACAGCGCGATCTCGCGGATCAGCGCCTCGACCAGCTGGATGAAGGCATTCGTCGGCCGCTGCGAACCGGGGGCAAACTGGATGTCTTCCTCACCATTCTGGAAGCGCATCACCGAGCCGGGCTCCGCCTTGTAGGTCGCCGGCTGGCCGGCCTGCGTCGGCTCCTCGAAGTCCGAGGCTCCCGGTGCGCCGGGATCCTTCATCCGCACGAAGCCGGTAAAGCTCGCCGCGAACTTCGCCGCGATCTTCTCGTGGCCCAGCAGCTCATAGAGGTCGCGGGCGTGGGGCAGGGCGGGGGCCAGCTTGGAGACGCCGTGATACTGGTCGGGCCGCGAGGGGAAGAGGAGGTGCATGAAGCGCGACGGCTTCACGGTCCCATCCAGCTCATACTTCACCGTGCGCGTCCTACGGTAGATCTCGTAGTGCTTCACCCGGCCCCGCTTGTCGATCACGATGCCGTTGATGTTCTCCTCGTCCTGCTTCGGGCTGTTCGGGTTGCCGATCCGGTCGCCCTCGATCGACTGGAGGCGCAGCTCGCCGCCCTCCATGTGGCGGATGAACCCGTGCTCTCCGTCGCGGATGGCTCCGGTGAGCGCCAGCGCCACCTGCTCGCGGAAGCGGTGACGTCCGGTGATGTCCGAGCGGCCGCACCAGTCGTGGAAGTAGTCGGCATACTCCTTGTCGATCGCCTCGTCTCCGGTCTGCGGCTGATACTCCAGCGTCCCGCACACATACATCGAGATCCGCTGCAGCAGGCCCGCGATGATGCAGAAGTTCTCCTCCATCGCCCTGGCCTCCCATATCGCGTCGATCCGCTCGCGACCCTTCTTCCAGCTTTCGCTCGATCCCTGCTGCCAGGCCGTCGCCATGCGCCCACGGGCCCGGCCCGGACGTGTCGCCGCGAACTGCTGGAGCTGCGCCTTGGCGATCGACCGATCCAGCCCCCACTTCGGGCTCAGGGCGGCTCCCGCCCGTTCGAGAAAATTCAGCTTGCCGCGTTGTTCCGCCATGCCCGCCCCTCCGAGTCAACAGGCCCTCAGAAATCGCTCAGATCATTCCCGCTGAAATCCACGACTCCCCGCCGGGATCGACTGCTCCCGGACCGCTCCCGCTGCACCTGGGTCGCCGCATTCAGCCGATCGCGCAGCTCGGACTGCTCCCGGCTGTGGCTGGTGCCGCCGCTGCTCTGCGACGAAAACGCCCCTTTCAGATCCTTCTTCAGATCCGCCATCTCGGTCGCCAACTCCTCGGCATCATAGGCCCGGTAGATCGTTTTCCAATCAGCGACTCCCATGCGCCCCGCCCGCAAGTCAACCGACCCTTGCGCAAGGGCAGGGTTGCCATGTTGCGGCTGGTATGAATGCTCAGTCCATGTCTCGATTTCTTCCTTGGCTGGCATTTGTCGGAGTGCTCGCCTCCAGCACCGTCTTATGGCGAGGAGCTTGGGCTCAAGAACGCTTTCGTTCTTTGGATCGCCGCGTCGATGTCCTTCTGTCGGAATCAGAGTCTTTGATGGTTGATCCTTCCACAATGACGACCGATGAATTTTTCTACGGGGCATCCGACCAGCGCCGCGGAGAAGACGCGCTGGATCGGGCCAAAGCGCTTCTGCCCGACCTCGAAGCAATGCAAAAGGTCCCGTTCCGAGAAGGCGACTCACGCACCGCTGCGTGGATTTTTCTCTGCACTTGCCTTGCATTCCTCGTCGTTCACTTTGCTCTCAGAACGCTCCCCGCTCGCCGGGGGAACTCAGACACCCCCGGACTAATCCGCTGATCATGGCCAAGCGTTCCCGCCTCTCCGAGACTCCTCGCTACGACGCCCTCTTGGCGGAGTTGCGGCGCTGCACCGAGCCCCGCGGAGCGAAGACTGACCTCGCCCGATTCTGCTCCAAGGAACGGGACCAGCCTGTCAATTACTGGCGTGGACGGGTGCGCAAACTGCTCGACAAGACCGTGCTTCCCAATGCCGAAGACGTGCTATGCCTAGTCGAATGGCTTCAAATGCAGCGGTCCGCCGGCCCCCTCACCCGCGCAACGCGGCGGGATTCTTAGTTATACATAACTAAGCTTAACTACGTCAGATGTAGTAGTCCGACCCTTGCGCGCTAGGGTCCTTTTTCGGCGAGGAAGAGCACTGCTACGCTTTGCACTGTTGGGAAAAATAAGCGCAGCGGCAGCGAATCTGTCACTCCTCATCAGGATAGACTAATGAGAGCGGATATACGCGTTGACAAAGTTTCCTTGTAAGGAAACACTGGATCCGCAGTCCCCACAGGTACAACAACATGAAAACTACATCCGAACCGATCTCGCAGCAGCTCGCCGAGAAACGCCAGCGTCGCCTCCGTGAACGCTGGCGGAACGGCTACCAAATCCGCGATCCTCGAACCGGCGAAACTCGCACCATTCGCCCCCGGCGCGATGGCTGGGTGGAGCCCGAGGATCGCCTCGCGGTCGCCGAAAGGCTGACCAAGGCCGCGATCCGCCGCATCGAGTTCCCGAAGCGGGGTGAACCATTTTTTCTTTCGCTCGCCGATCGCGATGATGCTTTGGCGGCCGGAATGATGGCCTGCGTCGAAGCTGGGTTTTTCGAACATGGGCGCGTCAGCCACACTCTCCACCGCACGATCCGCAACGCGATCCGCGGACGCCATTGCCTCCGGCAGCAATGCCAGCGCGAGCAGCTCGCCGATGATCTCGAAACCGTCGCCGCAGCAGTCGGCTTTGTCACCGAAGATGAGCTCGTGACCCGCCGCCTCTCCGCCGCCCAACGAGACGCCGCCCGCCAGGTCCTCGCTGATCTCCGGCGCGCCCGCGACCTCGACACCAGCCGCAAGCGCGAGTCCAACTTCCGCTCCCATCGCGGATTTTTCCTCGAGGTCCTTGCCCACCTCACTGGCCGCTCCGGCCGCATCCGGACTCCGAACGCGGCGTGCCAGCGGTCCCGCCGCTTCGCCGACTACATTGGCACTGCGTGGCGCGACGCCCGCGCCAACCCCATCTCCGCCGGTGTGCCAGGCGAAATCCTGCGCGCCCTCGAATCCCGCGCTTTTGCCTGACGTTCACTCTCGCCGCTCCGGGATCCGCTTCCCATCCGCTCCACCGCAGCGGCTCCCTCGATCGGCCTCCCAACGCCCCGCCCGTTTCCAGGGCGGGGCGTTTTTTTCGATCCGGCCCCGGCCGTCCGCACACGTAGGAAAGGGGTGGGGCTGCCTTTTCCGCCCCCGCCTCGGAATATCCGAACATTTTAAATGTTCGTTCGTTTTCTCCCGATCCTCGAAAACCCCTAAAAACCTCTGCTTACCTTTCTGCGTGTTGCTTGGAAAGCCCTCAACATCAATCCCTTCCGGCGTTTCTCTAATTTCCGCGACCCCTGCTCAACCCCCATCAAATCCATGAAGACCTGTGCGAAAACTTCATTTTCCTTGAAGCTGATCGGCCGAGGCTCACCCGCGCTGGTGATTCATCCGCGTTCTGTGCGTCCCGCGCTGGCGCCGGCCGGCCACCTGCTCATTCCACGCGATGCCATGGCTCGAATCGTGCGCGCCTGGCGAGCCAGCGGCTCCCCGGTTTCGGTCCGAGGTCCCAGTCCCGCCAGCACCGCGGTCCTTTCATTAGCGCGGTGCGGGATTTTGAAGCTTCCGTTTCCCCTTCATGAACCGCGGATTGCCTCACCAGCATGGCTGTCGAGCATGAATCGCCACATTGCGGCTGGAGCGCCGGCAGACGTCGCTCACGTTGCAGCCTTGGTCGAGATCGGAGTCGATCCCAATCTCGCAACCCGTTTCGTCTCACGAACGCCAGCGCCGGCGAGCCGACGCTTTCGGCCTTTGACGTTGGAGCCAACACCCACCTCTGATTCGTCCGATGCCTTTTCGTTTCTCCGGTTGCTGCAACCGGGCCGTCGATATCGGTTCTCCGAGTTGGTAGAACTGGCCTCAAAAAATCTACTTTTCCAGCCGATCCTTTCGCCTCAGGATCCTCCTGGCAGCGTCGGCCGCCCGACTCCCAGCGTAGCATCAAGTTTCGGCATGCAGCTCAAGCGAATCGCGCAGAGCTTCCCCGAATTCGAGATTCTTGGCGCAGGTCGGCATCGCCGCTTCATTTTGAATCTCCCGACGTAGTTCGGGCAGTCATTTTCCCCGACGTTGTACCCGGGGAAAGCCCCGCTCGTCCGCCGCCCGGTTTGCGGCCGGTGCGGGCGGGGCGCTTCTATCTCTCAAGACCTGTGCGACCCTTGCACAAGGGTCTTCCACGAAACCACGAACACCACGAACGATGCCCCGTAAGAAAAAACAGGATGCCTCCGTCCTTTCCATGGAGGAAATCGCCGGGATGACCCCGGCCAAGGCCGCCGACGCCGTCGGCGAACGCTACCAGACGAAGCGCCGAGTCTTCGTCGAGATGGGTAAGCTGGTCGACCACCTCGACCACGCGAATCTCCGAAACGGCCAGACGGTCTATGGGATTCTCAAATCCCGCGGCGTGCCGGAATCCTCGGTCAACAACTGCCGCCTGGTCGCCACCTTCATCGACACCTTCGTTCGCCCCGGACTCGTCAGCGAGACCCGGATGGACGAGATCATCACCTACCGGATCGCGAATCAGTGCTCCCGGATGATCAAGGGCAAGACCGAAGGCTCCATGCCGCCGGAGCAGCTCGCCGAGATCATCAACGCCGGAGACAAGGCCGCCATCTTCGATGAGCTGGAATGTATCGGTGAACACGGCATGACCCTCGCCGACAAGGAAAAGGCCGACGCCGAGGCCGAGGCCGAGGCCAAGCGAGTTGCCGAGGCGAATGCCGCCGCCGAGAAAGCGGAGCAGGAGGCCGCCGCCAAGGCCGCCGCCGACGCCGCCAGCTCCGGACCCGAGGCCCCGACTCCCGAGGCCGAGCCCGAGCCGGAATCTCCCGACGAGTCGCCCGAGCCCGAGGAAACCCCGGCGCCGGAGGAAACCGACGAGTCCGACAGCGAGCCGGAGGAAACCGACGCCCCCGAGGAGGAGGAGGAACCCGCCACCGTGGTCGACGGCCGCGGCGAGCCGGACGCCCCCGAGTCCGACGGCTCCGAGAAGGTCACGCCGATCTCCGGCCGCGGCGGCGATGCCGCCAAGGTCGAGTCCATCCTCGGCGCGATCGAGAAGACCGAGCTGGAAAGCTACGGCCTCGAGCCGGGCGATCTCGCCAAGGTCCGCGCCAAGCTCGCCGACTGGATCGACACCATCGACTCCACCATCGCGGCGGGAAAGGATGAGGTCGCCCTCGCTGGCTGATTCCCCCCCGACCATCCCCCCGATCCCGGCCCGGCCGCGCCCTCCCCAGGGCGCGGCCGGGCCTTTCTGCGTTTCAGGGTGAAGGCCCGTCCGTCGAGGACGGGCTCCGGCTTGTAAGGGAGCCGCCGCCCGTCCGGCGCATGCGTCGTGCATCGCGGGGCGGGCGGCACCCTTGCGCAAGGGTCGAAACGACAACGCAAATCAACATCCCCATGTTCTTCAAGATCAACTCCGATTCCCTCCGCCCGGCGGCGAGGCTCTTCAAGCGCCTCAAGATCACCACCGCGAAGCTCCCCATCCTCCAGCATCTGCTGGTCAGCGTCGAGGGCCGCACCCTCACCATCGTCGGCACCAACCTCGACGTCTGGATCTCCCGGCGCTTCACCCTGCAGGAGACGGGCCTCAACGGCTGCTTCTGCCTCCCGGCCGAGGAGCTTCTCGGTGCCGCCGCCAAGGCCGACAAGGACTCCATCATCACCGTCAATGTCGTGGCCCCGAACCGCTCCACCATGCTCGACCTGGTGCGCAAGCGCCTCGCCGCCCGGAATACCTTCAAGGCACTCGATCCCGAGGACTTCCCCACACCGCCCGCGACCGGGCATCGCGCCTACGGGCTGCCCGCCGCCACCGTCCACGCCATCCGGGCCGTCGCGCCCTTCACTTCCAACGACCAGACCCGCTACGTCATCAATGGCGTCTTTCTCGACCCCGACAAGGGCGGCACCGTCGTCGGCACCGATGGCCGCCGGCTCGGCTACGTCAAGGCCCGGGCCCCGCATCAGGCCGCCATCCTGCCGAATGTCGCCGTCGACATCCTCGCCGACGCCGCCTTCGACGACTCGCCCTTCCGCTGGGAAGCCGACGAGGGCGGGAGCTACGCCACGCTCGCCTTCGGCCCCCTGCGCCTCACTTCCAAGCTCATCGAGGGCAACTACCCGAACTATCACCAAGTCATCCCGCCCGCCGACCAGCGCACCGGCTCCATTTCCCTGCCCGCCAAGCTCATCCCCGGCGTGCTCGACTGGCTGCGCGACGGCGGCACCCACTCCGCCAAGCTCCGGGTGGACGATCGCCAGGTCACTTTCCTCCGCGACGTCCGCGACAAGGGCGCCTCTCAGCTCTCCATCCCCGCCGCCATCATCGACTCGCCGCCGGACTACATCATGTTCAACGGCAGCTTCCTCCGCGAAGTGCTTGCCGCCGGGCTGCTCACCCTCGACCTCATCGACGAAATGAGCCCCGGCATCGCCACCGACGGCCACCTGCGCTGCGTGATCATGCCGATGCGCATGGATGCCGGCAGCCCGCCCGCCGAGGACGACGAGCCGGACGACGAGGAGGCCGAGGAAATCGGCGACGATCCCGAAGACGACGAAGCGCCCGAGCCCGAAGCCCATGACGACGGCGATGCCGTCGACGTCGAAGCCGAAGTCATCGAGGAGGAACCCGCCACCGCCTGACCGATGGCCTGGGAAGCCAACATCCTCGCCGTCGAGGGCGGGGCGAGTCCGATTCTCTATCCGGATCACGATTACGAGGCCCCGGTCCTGACCAGCGGACTTGTCTATCCTTCCGAGGATCACGCCATCAGCCAAGCCGCCCGGATGGAACGTCTCGCCAACCGCTTGGGACGGCTCCCCGCTCTTCTCCCGACGATCTGCCTCTGACCCTTGCACAAGGGTCTTCACTCCAACGCTCCCTTGCCATGCCCAGCCCCAACATCCGCTACACCGCCCGCTTCGTCCCCGTCAGCGTCGTCCGCGAAGACCCGATCCTGCCCACCGCAGCCGATTCCCCGGAGTGCATCTGCAACTTCTGGCGCGAAGTCGTCGCCAAGCAACCCGACTACGAACCCGAGAAGGAATCCTCCGTCGTCATTCTGCTTTCCGCCCGCATGCTTCCCTTTGCCTGGCACCGGGTCGCGCTCGGCTCCGTCAGCGAATGCCCGCTTCATCCTCGGGAAGTTCTCCGCCCCGCCATCATCGGCTCCGCATCTTCCTTCGTCGTCTGCCACAACCATCCTTCCGGGGATCCTTCCCCCAGCCCTGCCGACACCGACATCACGAAGCGGATCCGGGAAGCCTCCGAGGTGATGGGCCTGCCGATGATCGACCATGTGATCTGCACCGACGTCACCCGCCACCGCGCTCCTTGGCCTGCCTATTTCTCCTTCAAGGAAAGCGGCATCATCTGACCCTTGCACAAGGGTCTTCATTCCAACCCTCCCTTCTTATGGCTCTCCACGACAAATGCGTGTTGATGGACCTCTCCATCACCAGCCTCACCAGCGCCCGCACCGATCGCTCCATCACCGCCGATGTGATCCTCCGCACCCGCGGCCAGGACGATGCCGGGCGGTGGGTCTCCCAGCTCTGGCCCAAGGCCGCGCTCGACCCCATCCGCTCGCACGACAGCGCCACCCGCAAGATCCACCAGCGGCTCACCCTGCCGTGGCTCGACAACTCCAAGCGCATCCTGCCCTCCTCGAAGTTCGAGGAATACATGGCCACCATGCGCCAGCGCCGCCCGGAGCGCGAAGCCCTCGTCTCGAAGTTCATCGCCGAGTATGACCACTGGATCGCCGAGGCCTCCGCCATGCGCGGCACCGCCTTCTCCCGCTCCGACTACCCCGATGCCTTCACTGCCGCCGGCGCCTTCACCTTCTCCGTGCAGGCCGAGCCCGTCCCTCACCGCGACGACTTCCGCATCACCCTCGCCGGGGCCGATCTGGATGAAATCCACTCCGGCCTCGAGGCCCGCCTGGACGCCGCCGCCCGCATCGCCCGCAACGAGCTGCTCGGCCGCGTGTGCCAGCCGCTCGTCAAGATGGTCGAGCGCCTCTCCGATCCCGACGCCAAATTCCGCGACTCCCTCATCGAGAACGTCCGCGCCATCGCCGCCGAAATCCCCGACTTCAACCTGACCGACGATCCCGAAGTCGAAGCCCTGCGCCAGCGCATCCTCCGCGACCTCGGCATGCTCCAGCCCGATGCGCTGCGCGAGTCCAAGTCCGACCGCTCCCGGGCCGCCCGCAAGGCCGGGGACATCCTCGCCACGATGGCCCCGTGGCTCGAGGACGACGACTCCGACGAGGCCGACGCCGCCTGATCCATGCAACGACTCACCGCCACCACCGAGCACCCCGTCACCGTCTACTACTGCAAGGCGAATCTCCGCACGGGGCTCACCGTCCGCATCCTTCACCGCGGCCGCCAGATCGACACCGCCGGCATCCGCATGTCCGGCCCCGTCGAGGCCGAGATGATCCACGGGAACTCCTCCGGGAAGCCCAAGCGATCCGGCGCCCGCTGCGTGCTTCAGGTCCGCCGCGGCACCGTCGAAACCGTCGACCAGCCCGCCACCCTCGCCGCCTCATGAATCCCGAACAGATCACCGCCGCCTGCCTTCAGCTGCTCCCGATCGCCGCCGGCCAGCCCATCACTCGCGACTCGTTGCCCTTCATCCGCCGCGACATTTTGAAGGGGCGCCGGGAGTTCACCGAAGAGGAATACCCCGAAAGCCTCCACCGCCAGCGACTCCACAGCGTCGCCATCCTCGAGAAATGGCTCGCCGAGGATCCCGACCGCGGCCTCCCGAGCGCCGAGCACATCGCCTTCTCCATCCTCCTCGACATCGCCAGCCGTCCCGATCTTCTCGGCGCTTCCAGTTTCGCTCAACTCGCCGAGCTGTGCGATGCCAACACCCTCGGCGTGCAAGGCCACATCTACCAGCCGGATCCCTTCACCATCGACCGGATCCACCACGCCCGCCAGCTCGTCGATTCATTTCTCGCCGCGGCGAATCCGTGACGCCTCACCATGAATCAACGGTGAGGGCGCGTCCCTAGCTCGACGCCCGCGCACTCCCGACTTCCGGTCGGTGATCCAGACGCCACACAGCGATACGCGCCCTCGCCTCCACCCTTGCACAAGGGTAGTCGCTCCGACTCTCCGATGTTCCACATGGAACAATCGACTTGCACAACGAATACAAACGAATACAACCGACCACGCACATGACT
>JAUIHC010000505.1 GCA_030432455.1 Phycisphaerae bacterium
TGAGGTCTTCGAGGATGTCTTCGACATCAGGGGTCCTCTCCAGATTGAAGCGACACGCGAGGACGCCGGTCGCTTTCAAATCAAGACCGGCGGTGCGTCGGATGTGTTGAAACGAACGACGGATGATAACAACGATCAGCCGGAACCGAAGGGGTTTCAATCGGGCCAGTTCCACGGTTCCATCAACGGCACGGGCTGGAGTCCTCCATCGGGAGTCCAGCGGATCCGCGAGAAGGTGGCCGGCCACGCTCGATGGAACGTCAACTCGGGGCCGGTGAGCGTTGCCGCCCTCGTCCGCATCCGAGCCTCGTCCGCGGCAATGCTGAGTTCGGCTCCGGTGACGCCGATCGCGAGGCCGAGGCCGAGGGCGATCAGGAATCGCCGGACCGCCCGGAGGCCGAGGGCGTAGGGCACCGGTACGACCTCGAAGTCGTGGCCGCACTCCGGACACGTCTTCAAGGCGACGTCGCCGCGGGGGTGGGCACAGTTCGGGCAGCATCCCGCCCGGAGCCGTCTGACCGGCAGTCGGTGGGCGAACCACATCTCGGGGAGTTCCGCGAGCGTCACGAGCCAGATCACGAACAGGCTCATCACCACGGTCCCGAAGAACGCCTGCAGGACCGGCCCGATCTGGAAGCCGAACGACGGCAGCATGCCGCGAAAACTCGCGTGAACGATGAAGTCGTACGCGGCCAGGAATCCGACGGTCACGACCCACCCGAGCGAGACCGCCCAGATCGGCGTCTGGAACGAACGGCTCATGGGGTCGTCGATTTCGTGCCGCCCGCGGTCGGCGTCGATGGGGCGAAGCGGGAGGGCACCGGATCACCCCGGAATCCGTACTCCCGCCATCTGGCATCCACCCGGGCGACGATGTCGGACGACATCGACACCAGTGGCGGGAAGTCGCGCACCGGGAAGCCTTCGCGATCGTCCCGGCCCGGGACCTTGGTGCGGGCGTCGAAGCCGATTCGTCCGTCGCGCCGGATCACGTCGCGGGCGGGATCGGCGTTGGCCATCCAGAGGAACAGTGCGTGCTCGAGATCGGCCGGGTCCTGATCGTCGTCGATGGCGATCACGAATTCGGCGGCGGTGTTGTTCCGGTCCAGCCGCGTCCAGATGTCGAGGATCGCGGCGAGTCCGGCGTGGGCATGCTCCCGATCCGCGGTCACGATGGCGAGACGACCGAGCCCGGGCTTCGGAAGGACCGCGCCTGCGGACCACGCCGCGGCGATCTGCGACTCGTCGGGAAGCCGCGGGGCGTCGAGTCCGATGCCGCACTCCTCGCCGGGGAATCGTCGGGTCGCGTCGAAGCCGATCTTGGTGCCGACGCCGATCGATGGCGCGGAGTGGTCGAGGATGTCGAGCGGACCGCGGACGAACTCGAGGTCGCGCCGAAAGTCGCAGCGACGCATGATCGCCTCGAGCACCTTCAGTTCATCGTGCACCGGCACGTCGTCGTCCACCACCACGATCGACTTCGTCCACGCCATCTGGCCCGCACCCCAGACCGAGTGCATCACGCGACGCCCCTGCATCGGGTACGCCTTGTCGATCTTCACGAACGCGGCGTTGTGGAAGCAGCCGTAGCGGGGGAGGTGGTAGTCGGCGATGTCGTGGACGATCGTCTTCAGCAGCGGAAGGAAGAGTCGTTCGGTCGCCTTGCCGAGGAAGTAGTCCTCCTGCGGTGGCAGGCCGACGACGGTGGTCGGATAGACCGCGTTCCGGCGGTGCGTGATCGCGGTCACTTCGACGACCGGGTAGCGGTCGGGCAGCGAGTAGAAGCCGGTGTGATCGCCGAAGGGGCCTTCGAAGACGGCGCCGGGGCCGATCTCGCCGTCGGTCCGCGGGTCGAAGTCGATCCCGCCCGCGTCGGTCCGGACCCAGCCCTCGATGACGATCTCGGCGTTGGCGGGCACTCGGAGCGGCACGGTCTTCGCGGCGACCATCGGAATGCCGCGGCCGTTGAGGAAGCCGGCCATGAGCAGTTCGGAGATGCCCGGCGGGAGCGGGGCGGTCGCGGCGTACGGCAGGCACGGTTCACCGCCGAGCACGATCGCGATCGGCATCCGTTCGCCGATCCGCTTCCAGCTTCGCCAGTGGGAGGCCCCGTCGTGGTGCATGTGCCAGTGCATCGCGAGCGTGGTCGGTCCGAGCAGCTGCGATCGGTACATCCCGATGTTGTGGCTCGACGGCTTCGCGACGCCGCGATCGTCGGCATGGATGGTGTGCATGCCCGCGAGCGTGATGTAGCGACCGTCGCCGCCCGCGGTTCCCGCCTCCTCGGCGGAGATGCCGTAGCCGACCGCGGC
>JAUIHC010000506.1 GCA_030432455.1 Phycisphaerae bacterium
CATCGGATCACCCGGGAGCTTCCGGTTCGCGCGGTCGTCGCCTGGTCGGGAAGCGGGCAGACCGCGCGGATCCTCAGCCGCGAGGATCTCCGGGTGCCGCTGCTGGTGGTGACCGACGATCTCGTGGTGGCCCGGCGCATGCGACTGCTCCGCGGCGTGCGGCCGATCGTGGTCTGCGCGCCCGATCACGATCTCGGTGACGACCGGGATGCGTTCATCGCCGCGGCCCGCGAGGTCGTGGAGTCCGCTGGAATCGAGTCGACCGCGGAGGCCTGCATCTTCGTGCACGGCAGCGGCCGGGACGCCACGGCACCGACCGATGCGATCGGCGTCTTCCGGCTGGGCCGCGGGAGCGGCTCGTGACCGCGCCGCGGACCGCCTGCACGATCTCGGTCGGCGACGAACTGCTCGCGGGCGAGTCGCTGGACACGCACGGTCGGACGATCGCCGCGACCCTCGGGGCCCGCGGATGCCGCGTGCTCGGTCATCGCGTGGTCGGCGACGACGTGGCGGCGATCGCGGCCGCGATGCGGGAGGCACTCGCCGACGCCGATCTGGTGATCGTGACCGGGGGCCTCGGGCCGACGCTGGACGATGTCACCCGCGAGGCGCTTGCCGAGGTCCTGGAGGATCCGCTCGTCGTCGATGTCGAGGCGGTGTCCACGCTCGAGGCGTGGTTCGCGGGCCGCGGACGACCGATGCCCGAGAGCAACCGGCGGCAGGTCATGCGGCCGTCGTCGGCGCACCTGCTTCCCAATCCGCACGGCACGGCACCCGGGATCGCCGCCTCGGTCGGCGGTGTGCCGATCGCGGTGCTGCCGGGGCCGCCGCGGGAGATGCGGCCGATGCTCGATCTCGTGGTCGAGACGCATCTGGCCGCGGAACCGGCCCGTCCGGTGGTGGTCGTGCGGGCGGTCGGCATCGGCGAGTCCGACGCCGGAACGCGGATCGCCGAGTTCATGCGACGCGATGCGCCGCTCCCGGTCGCGACCACGGTGTCGGACTCGATCGTCTCGGCCCGGATCCGCGGTCGCGACGCCGGGGATGCGGACGAGGTCGAGCGTCTCGCCCGCGCGGTCGAGGACGCGTGGGCGCCGTTCGCCTTCGCCCGCGGCGAGGGCTCGCTCGAAGCCGCGGTCGGATCGTTGCTCGCGGGCAGCGGGGCCACGATCGCCACCGCGGAGAGCTGCACCGGCGGCCTGCTCGCGGGCGCCCTCACCGCAGTCCCCGGATCGAGCGCCTGGTTTCCCGGGAGCGTGGTCACCTATGCCAACCGACGCAAGGTCGAGGACCTCGGTGTGTCGGAGATCGATCTCGAACGCGACGGGGCGGTGAGCCGCTCGGTCGCGGTGGCGATGGCGGCGGGGGCGCGGGCTCGCGCGGGGGCGTCGATCGGCGTCTCGACGACCGGCATCGCGGGGCCCGACGGCGGCACCGACGCGAAGCCCGTCGGCACGGTGTGGATCGGGATCGCCGACGACGACGGGACCGATGCCCGATGTTTCCGGTTCCCCGGCGAACGCGACACGGTTCGTCGTCGCACGGTGCTCGCGGCCCTGCAGCTGGTGAGACTGCGGTTGCTGGGGGCCTCGGAACCACTCCTCTGGGAACGGGCGAGCGTCTCGTGAGCGGCGACGATGGGCGGTGGCGGGCGTTCGCGGTCGGCGTCGGCGCGAACCTCGGTGATCGCGACGCGCAGGTCGCCATGGCGGTGCGACTCCTCGACGCCCACGATGTCCGCGATCTGCACCTCGGCCCGGCGATCGTCACCGATCCGGTGGTGCCCGCATCGGCGATCGATCGTCACCCGGCCTATCTCAACACCGCGATCGTCGGCGCGACCACGAGTTCGCCGCAGGTCCTCATGGCGCGTCTGCTCGCGGTCGAGGCGTGCTGCGGGCGGCGACGACGGGGGGCGGTCGATCCGCGGACCCTCGATCTGGATCTGCTGGTCTTCGAAGGGGCCGTGGTGCGACGGGAGGGGCTGGAGGTGCCCCATCCGCGGCTCTCGGGTCGGCGATTCGTGCTGGAGCCGCTGCTGGCCCTGCTCCGGAGGCTGGAGACCGGGGCCGACGACGCCCGACGCCGACAGGCGGCCACGATCCGGGCGGCACTCGCGGACGCGGGGGTGGTCGATTCCGGAGTCGCCTGAACCCCGGGGCGATCGCTCCGGTAGAGTCCGACTCCTTCGGCGGTCCGCCTCCCCGGTGCGATCCGGGCCATCGAATCCCGACCGCCACGCCCCCCTTCGGAGTCAGGAATCCATGCGACAGTTCACCGCCGCGCTCGCCGCGGGCGTTCTCCTCATCGG
>JAUIHC010000050.1 GCA_030432455.1 Phycisphaerae bacterium
CGGTCGAGCCATCCCGTGGTTCGACCGGCGTCTCCCGCGGGTCGCCACCCCGCGACGCCCGCCGTGACGAGACCGTCGGATGCGACCTGCTCGTGGATCCACGCGACCTCGTCCTCGAGGGCGGTGTCGTCGACCGCCGCCTCCACGATCACCGTGGCCCCGATCCCGAGCGGACGGGCGGCCGCGGCGTAGTCGTCGTGGATCACCCGACGATCGAGCCGGGGAACGCCCCGAAGCCACCCGATCGCGAGCCGTTGCGGATCCCAGAGGTGCAGATGGGCGTCGACGAGTCCGCCGCCCGCCGTCGGCTCAGCGACCAAGCGGGTCCCCCGCGGACTCGGCCCGGGTCTGCACGGACTTCACCCGCCAGATCTGCTCCGCGTACTCGCGGATCGCCCGATCGCTCGAGAATCGCCCGCCGCGGGCGGTGTTGAGGACCGCTGATCGCCACCACGCCTCGGGCTGCCCGAAGCGACGAGCCGCGGACTCGTGGGCCTCCAGGTACGAGCCGAGGTCCGCGAGGTGACGCCAGCGGTCGCCCTCCTCGACGAGCATCGTCTCGAGCCGGGAGAAGACCCCGGGATCCTTCCACGCGAAGGTCTCCCCGAGCAGGAAGTCCACCGCGGCGCGGACCCGTGGCTCGTGGTCGAGATGCCACTTCGGGTCGTACCAGTCCTGACTGCCCGCGACCTCGGCGGCGGAGAGCCCGAAGAGGAACATGTGCTCCTCGCCGACCTCCTCGGAGATCTCGATGTTCGCCCCGTCGCGGGTGCCGATCGTGAGCGCCCCGTTGAGGCAGAACTTCATGTTGCCGGTGCCGCTGGCCTCGGTGCCCGCGAGCGAGATCTGCTCGGAGAGGTCCGCCGCCGGAATGATCCGCTCGGCGTTGGTCACCCCGTAGTCGGGGATGAAGACCACGCGAAGCCGGTCGGCCACCGCGGGATCGGCGTTGACCACATCGGCGACGCTGTTGATCGCCTTGATGACGTCCTTCGCCCGCTCGTATCCCGGCGCCGCCTTGCCTGCGAAGACGACGGCCCGCGGCTGCGGCAGGAACGTGGGATCCTCCTTGAGCCGGCGGTAGAGCCACGCCACGTGCAGCAGGTTCAGGAGCTGCCGCTTGTATTCGTGAATGCGCTTCACCTGCACGTCGAAGAGGAACGAGGGATCGAGGTCGATGCGGAGATGCTCCCCGACCCAGTCGGAGAACCGCTTCTTCGCCGCGAGCTTCGTCCCCGCGAAGGCGCACCGGAAGTCGGGGTTCTCGGCGTGCGACTCCAACTGCTTCAGCTGGTCGAGGTCGGCGATCCAGCCGTCGCCGATCGTGTCGAGCAGCAGCTGTCCGAGATCGGGGTTGGCCTGCAGCAGCCATCGCCGGGGCGCCACCCCGTTGGTGATGCCCCGGAAGCGATCGGGAAAGACCGCCGCGAAGTGCGGCATGAGCCGTTCCTTGATGAGACGGCCGTGCAGTTGCGAGACGCCGTTGACCGAGTGCGAGCCGATCACCGCGAGGTTGGCCATGCGGATCTGCTTGGGCTCGCCCTCCTCGACGATGCTGGCCTCCGCCATCTGGTCCGGCATCGAGACGAAGCGGCGGCCCGGTCCTTCGAGGAACCGGCGGTTGATCTCCAGAATGATCGCGAGGTGCCTCGGCATGAGTCGCTCCATGAGCGGCATGGGCCACTTCTCGAGCGCCTCGGGCATGAGGGTGTGGTTGGTGTAGGCGACCGTCCGGGTCGTCACGCCCCAGGCGTCGTCCCAACCGAGTCCGTGCTGATCCATGAGCACCCGCATGAGCTCCGCGATCGCGAGGGCGGGATGCGTGTCGTTGATGTGCAGCGCGACATGCTCGTGCAGTCGCGAGACATCGTCGTTCTCGTAGAGGAAGCGACGCATGATGTCGCCGACCGAGCAGCAGACGAAGAAGAACTCCTGCCGCAGCCGGAGTTCCTTGCCCGCCGCGGTGCGGTCGTCGGGATAGAGCAGCTTGGTCAGACGCTCGGCCTCGATGCGTCGGGAGACCGCGGCCTCGTAGTCGCCGGCCGCGATCTCCGAGAGATGCATCGCATCGGGCGCGGCGGCGGACCAGCAGCGGATCGTGTGGACGGTGTCGCCGCCCCAGCCCGCGACCGGATAGTCGTGCGGAATGCCGATGACCTGGTCGCGACCGCCGTGACCGATGTCGCCGAACTCCACCGACTGGCGAAGATCGCTGCGCCGGACCATCCACGGATCGCCGAACCGCATCCAGTTGTCGGGCCGCTCGACCTGATAGCCGTCGCGGACCTCCTGCTTGAAGATGCCGTACTCGTAGCGAAGGGTGTAGCCGACCGCCGGAAGCGCGAGGGTGGTCATCGAGTCGAGGAAGCACGCGGCGAGGCGGCCGAGTCCGCCGTTGCCCAGGCCGGCGTCGTGCTCGTAGGACTCGAGCGTCTCGAGCGCGATGCCGTAGCGGTCGAGGGCCGACCGGACCCGCGGCTCGAGCCGGAGGTTGACGATGTTGTTCCGCATCGCCCGCCCGAGCAGGAACTCGATCGAGAGGAAGCAGACCCGCTTGCTGCGGACCTGGCGGTAGCGATCCCGGGTGTCCAGCCACCGCTTCATGAGGACCTCGCGGACCTCGCTGGCGAGGGCGAAGAACCGGTCGCGATCGGACGCCTCGTAGAGCCGCTGGGCGCTCTCGACCGCGAGGTGGTTCAGCAACCCCTCGGCGATGGTGTCGGCGGTGACGTCGGCGGGATCGTGGTGAAGCGGCTGGGCGGGGCCGGTCTGGGCGGTCATGCGTGCTCTCGATACGTCAGAGGTGAGCTGAGGTGGGGAATCCGGGGGGGTGCTCCCCAAGGGTGCCGGAGACAACCCCCGAACCCCGATCATCGGTCGAGAAGGCGTCGAAACGGCAGCGGAATCGTGGATCGAGGAGACCGGATCCCCCCGGAACATCCCGGCCGGACCCGGTAGCCTGACCGTCGATTGGAGATCCGCCATGCGACGACCGCCCCATCTCGCCGTGCTCCTGCTCGCCGCCGCCCCGCTCGCGTCCGCCCAGTCGACCGCCTCGACCGAGGACTCGGCCCGCGGGCGTGGACCGAACGGCCCGAACATCGTCTTCATCATGAGCGACGATCACGGCTGGCAGGCGGTCAGCGCCTACGGCCGCCCCGACGGCGTCCGGGTGAACCAGACCCCCGCCATCGACCGTCTGGCCGCGGAGGGGGCCCGATTCGACCAGTTCCATGTCGAGAATGCCCTCTGCGGGCCCAGCCGGGCGGCCTTCCTGACCGGCTGCGTGAGCGCCCGACACGGGTTCCGCCAGAACGGCGACCGCTTCGACTCCACCCAGCCGACCTGGCCCGCCCTCCTGCAGCAGGCCGGCTACCGAACCGGCGTGTTCGGGAAGTGGCACCTCGGGACCAGGCCGGTCGGCTTCGACGACTATGCGGTGCTCAAGGGTCAGGGGCCGTACTACAACCCCCCGCTGCTCCGCCCCGATGGCGAGACCCGGGTCCACGGGTACACCACCGACATCATCACCGAGACCGGACTCGACGCCCTCCGGCGATTCGCGGAGGCGAGCGAGGCCGACGGCCGGCCCTTCGCGATCTGCATCCAGCACAAGGCCCCGCACCGACGCTGGGCTCCGGCCCCGCGGCACTTCCATCTCTACGACCATGTCCGGATCCCCGAGCCGCCGACGCTGCTGGACGACTGGTCGGGTCGCGGCCCCGCCAGCGCCATGCAGACGATGACCGTCGCCCGGCACCTCGACGAGCAGGACCTCAAGCTCAAGTCGCCGTGGGAGCTCGACGCCGAGCAGAAGAAGATCTGGGATCTTCACTACGGCCCCGGGGTCGAGGCGTATCAGGCCGCGGTCGCGTCGGGCGAACTGGCGGGCGACGACCTCGTGCGGGAGAAGTACCAGCGGTACGCCAAGGACTATCTCGCCTGCATCCAGGCGGTGGACGAGGGCGTCGGCCGGATCCTCGCAGAGATCGACGAGCTCGGGATCGCCGAGGACACGATCGTCGTCTACACGAGCGATCAGGGCTGGTACCTCGGCGAGCACGGCTGGTACGACAAGCGGTGGATGTACGAGGAGAGCTTCCGGACGCCGTTCATCCTCCGCTGGCCGGGCCGTATCGCGCCCGGGACCACCTCCGACATCCTGGCCCAGAACATCGACTTCGCCCCCACCGTGCTGGAACTCGCCGGCGTCGAGATCCCGGAGCGGATGCAGGGCCGAAGCCTGGCCGGCTTCCTGGAATCCGGCGCGACCGACACCCCCGAGAACTGGCGCGACGGCGTCTATTACCACTTCTACGAAGCCCGCGGCCCCCACACCGTGCCCGAGCACGACGGCATCAAGACAGAGCGATGGAAGCTCATCCGCTTCCCCGAGGTGGACCCGGACGGCGACGGCCCCGCGGGCCCGGGGGCGTGGGAGCTCTACGACCTCGTCGCGGATCCGGACGAGATGGCGAATCTCGCGGACGACCCCGCGTACGCCGACGTGCGGGCGGAACTCGAAGCCCGACTGACGACGCTCCGGACGGAGATGGAATCACAGTAGTCGAGGAGTGGCCGAACGGCCATTCCGAGCGCTCGACTGAAACAATAGCGCCCGAACAGGCCTGCGCAGCCGTCGCTTCGAGCAACGCGAGAAGCCACGCTGCGCCGACCGTGACCACGAAAGCGAGGAGTGGCCGAACGGCCATTCCGAGCGATCGACTGAAACAACAGCGCCCGAACAGGCCTGCGCAGCCGTCGCTTCGAGCAACGCGAGAAGCCACGCTGCGCCGACCGTGATCTCGAAAGCGAGGAGTGGCCGAACGGCCATTCCGAGCGCTCTAACTGCTCGCCACGTAGTTCGGGGCTTCCTTCGTGATCGTGATGTCGTGCGGGTGGCTCTCGACCATGCTCGCCGCCGTCACTCGGACGAAGCGGCTGCGATGCCGGAAGTCATGCAGGGTCGAGCAGCCGCAGTAGCCCATGGCGCTGCGGACGCCGCCGACCATCTGGTAGACGAGATCCGAGAGGCTGCCGCGGAACGGGACCATGCCCTCGACCCCCTCGGGCACGAACTTGCGGGACTCGGTCTTGTCGGCCTGGCCGTACCGGTCGGCGCTGCCCGCCGCCATCGCGCCCTCGCTGCCCATGCCGCGATAGGTCTTGAAGCGGCGTCCTCGATGCAGGACGAGTTCGCCGGGGCTCTCGTCGAGTCCCGCGAGCAGACTGCCGAGCATGACCGCGCTCGCCCCCGCGGCGAGGGCCTTGGAGATGTCGCCCGACTGCCGGATGCCGCCGTCTGCGATCACCGGGATCCCGAGCGGTTCACAGTACGACACCGCGTTCATGACCGCGGTGATCTGGGGCACGCCGATCCCGGTCACGATGCGGGTCGTGCAGATCGATCCGGGGCCGATGCCGACCTTGACCGCGTCGGCCCCCGCCTCGACCAGCGCCTTCGCGCCCTCCGCGGTCGCGACATTGCCGGCGATGACCTCGATGTCGTGCGACGCCTTGATGTGCCGGACCGTCTCGACCACGTTTCGGCTGTGGCCGTGCGCGGTGTCCACCACGATGACGTCCACCTCGGCCGCGATCAGGGCCTCGATCCGATCGAACTGCAGCACGCCGGTGGCGGCGCCCACCCGGAGACGCCCGCGGTGATCGCGGCACGCCCTCGGATGCTTGGTGACGTTCTCGATGTCCCGCATGGTGATCAGGCCGGCGAGTCGTCCGGCACCATCGACGAGGAGCAGCTTCTCGACGCGGGCCTGATTGAGGATCCGTTCGGCCTCCTCGGGGCGGGTCTCGGGCGGGGCGGTGACGAGGTTCTCCCGGGTCATGACATCGCCGACCCGCGCTTCCTCGTGCCGCGAGGGATCGAGGAACTTCATGTCGCGACGGGTCAGGATGCCGACGACCTGACCCCGCGGACCGCCGTCCACCGTGATCGGAAACCCGCTGACCCCCTGTTCGGTCATGAGGGTGACGGCATGGGAGATCGTCTCTTCCGGGCTCAGGGTCACCGGGTCGGTGATGACGCCGTTCTCGCACCGCTTGACCTTCTGAACCTCGCGGGCCTGCCGCTCGGGGGTCAGGTTCTTGTGGATGACGCCGAGGCCGCCCTCCTGTGCGAGGGCGATCGCCAGCGACGCCTCGGTCACGGTGTCCATCGGAGCCGAGATGAGCGGAATCTCGAGGTCGATGGCCCGGGTGAGCCGCGTCCGCGTGCTCGCCTCCGCCGGGGAGATCTCGCTGTAGGAGGGAACGAGCAGGACGTCGTCGAAGGTGAAGCCGTCCTGGATGATCTTCGTCGCGATGTCGAGGGAATCCATCGGTGAATGGTGCCGAGGTCGCCTTCCATCGTCAACTCGGAACCGGCGGGGACGGCCCGCGTCCATTCGCCGTCCGGTGGTCGGCGTCCCGAACCCCGTCCTCTGGTACGCTTTCCGATCACCCTCTCGGGGCGTCCCTCCGCCCCGGCGGGCCCCCATCGTCCGTCGGTCACGACCGACCTCAGAACCGACCGGGAACCGTCCCGTCGTCCGCCAGTGGTTCGGCCGGCCCCACGCCCGGCCCTCAAGGACAGGTATCGCCGTGCACAGCGACACCCTCATCGCCGCCCCCGTCGATCACGACATCTCCATCCCCGAGGGCGACGGCCTGAAGGCCTGGAGATCGTGGCTGGAGGCCTGCATCAAGTTCGAAGGCAGCGACCTCATCGTGAAGACCGGGCAGTCGCCCCGCCTGCGGGTCCGCGGCTCGCTCAAGGGCATGCAGATCGACCCCTGCACGATGGACCTGCTGTTCCGGGTCGCCAAGGACGTGCTCGACCCCAACCAGTTCGAGTACTTCCGCAACCGCGGCTCGATCGACTTCGCCTACGACTACGACGACCGACGCCGGTTCCGCGTGAACATGTTCATGGCCCGCGGCAAGCCCGCGGTCGCCGCCCGACTGATCACCTCCGACATCAAGAAGTTCGAGGACCTCTATCTCCCCGAGGTGCTCGGCGATGTCGCGATGGCGGCCCAGGGCCTGATCCTCTTCTCGGGCGTGACCGGCTCGGGCAAGTCCACCTCGATCGCCTCGATGCTCCAGTACGTCAACGAGCGGAAGCGGGTGCACATCGTCACCATCGAGGATCCGATCGAATACATCTTCACCGACGACAAGGCCACCATCAATCAGCGCGAGGTCGGCATCGACTGCCTGAACTTCAACGATGCGCTGCGGGCCCTGGTGCGTGAGAACCCCGACGTGGTGCTCGTCGGCGAGATGCGCGACTACGAGACGTTCGAGGCCGCGATCCGGGCCGCGGAGACCGGCCACCTCGTCTTCGGCACCATCCACGCCTCCAGCGCCTGGCAGACCTTCGGCCGCATCTACGACCTCTTCCCCGAGAACGAGCGGGAGCAGATCCGCAAGCTCCTCGCCTACAACCTCCGGGCGATCGTCTACCAGAAGCTGCTGCCGACCCTGCACAAGAACATCGCCCGGATCCCGGCACTCGAGATCCTCCTCAACAGCCCCGCGGTGCAGAAGTACATCCTCGAGGGCCGCGAGGGCGAGCTGCTCCAGATCATCAAGCAGAGCCTCGACGAGGGCATGGTCGACTTCACGACCTCGCTCGTCCGGCTGGTGGAGCAGGAGTACATCCATCAGGATGTGGCCCTCGGAGCCACCCCGAAGCCCGAAGAACTGAAGATGCGCCTCAAGGGCATCTCGTGATCGTCGCCCCGGCGACGCCTTCCTCGAACGACCCCCGACGCACCGGACCACCCCGGCCATGCACGACCCCGTGACCCTCCTCGCCGCGACCGCCTCCGCGCTCAACCTCGTCGACTTCGTGAAGCCGGTGATCGCACTGATCGCACTCGGCGTCTACCTCCGGGTGATCAGTTCGACGCTCGAGAAGGACCTCCGGTACTTCAACTTCAATGTCGCGGCGTGGAACGCGGGCTTCCTGGTGGCCGCCCTCGCGGGCTTCGGGACGATGCTCGCCATTCCGTACTTCCTCGCGGGCTTCCCCGCGATGATCGTGATCATGCTCGCCCCGCTGCTGGCGTACTGGAAGTACCGCAACGACAATGTCCAGAACGAGTCGCAGAAGTTCACGCTCTCCTCGATGAGCATGGGCGACCGCATGGCGGCCCGGAAGTCGCGATCGGTCCAGAAGTCCGCGTCGGCGATCCTCCTGTCCTCGAGCCTCGCGGAGCTGCAGGTTCCCGACGAGGAGGACCCCCGCCGGGCGATCCATCTCGCGATGGAGGATCTCCTGCTGCCCGCGATCGACGCGCGAGCCTCGCGACTGGAGCTCGGTGCCACCGCGAAGGGCGGCTCGGCGGCCCAGATCGTGGACGGGGTGCGGTACAAGCGGGAGGCCATGGCCACCGAGACCGCGGCGAGCGTGCTCGACTACCTCAAGCAGGCCGCGGGTCTTCCGATCGACGAGCGCCGCAAGAAGCTCCGCGGTCGATGCGGCATCCGTCTCCGCGAGAGCGGCAAGACCGTCGTCCTCGACCTGCTCACCAGCGGCAGTTCGCAGGGCGTGACCATCCGCATCGACCTCGACCGCGACGCCCAGCTCGATCGCGACTTCGACGCCCTCGGCCTCGAACCCGAGCAGTTGAAGGTGCTCGCGCCGACCGCGGATGCCGAGACCCGTCACGGCGTCATCCTCGTGGGCATGGGCCCCGGTCAGGGACTCACCTCGACCCTCACCGCCCTGCTCACCCGGCACGACGCCTACACCTGCAACATCAAGACCATCGAGCGGGACGTCCAGCGACTCATCGAGGGCGTCGATCACGCCGAGTGGGATCCGGCCTCCGGCGAGGCCGACTTCCCCACCCAGCTCCGTTCGATCATCCGCCGCGGTCCCGACATCGTGATGGTCAGCGACCTTCAGGATGCCGGCACCGGCACCCAGGCCGCACTGGTCGGCATCGACGGCCCGCTGCTCTACGTCGGCGTGCAGACGAAGGACGGCATCCCGGGCGCGATCACCGACTGGTTCCGGTCGGTCGGCGACCTCAAGAACGCCGCGGCCCCACTGGTGGCGGTGGTCACCGGACGCATCATGCGGAAGCTCTGCCCCGAGTGCCGCACGTCGTTCTCGCCGTCGCCCGAGCAGGCGAAGAAGCTCGGCATCAAGGATCCGTCGATCCAGCTCCACCGTCAGAGCGGCCGGGTGCAGGTGAAGAACAAGATCGAGGAATGCCCGCTCTGCCGCGGCACCGGATTCTTCGGGACCGTGGGCGTCTACGAGGTGATGCCCGTCGATCGGGAGGCCCGCAAGCTTCTCGCCGGCGGCGACCTCAAGGCGGCCTACACCCACGCCCGCCGCAGCCTCGGCATGATGCTCATGCAGGAGGCGGCGCTGCGGAAGGTCGCCCGAGGCGAGACCAGCCTCGAGGAGGTCGCCCGGGTGCTCAGTCCCGGCAAGACCGGCGACAAGACCCCCGCGGGATCGTCGGCCTGATCGCCCTCGCCTCCGCCCCCCGTTCTGCCCAGTCCCTGAGACCCCGTTCCCGGATGGAACCGTCATGATCTTCGCCGCCTCGATCATCCTGGTCGCCCTCGCGACATACTGGTTCGGCTTCAAGGAAGGCTTCTTCAGCGGCACGGTCCACCTCGCCTGCGTGGTGGTCGCCGGTGCCCTCGCCTTCGCCTTCTGGGAGCCGCTGGCCCATGTCCTGCTCGGCATGTCGGCCTTCCGCGAGTGGGCCTGGGGCCTCTCGCTACTCGGCCTGTTCACCCTGCTGCTGCTCGGACTGCGGATCGCGACGAATCTGCTGATCCCCGACCGCCAGAACTACCCGCACGCCGTGGATGTGGCCGGCGGCCTGGTCACCGGACTCGGCACCGGGCTCCTGACCGCGGGCATCGGCCTGATCGGGGTCGGCTTCCTGCCCCTCGGGGATCTGGGCGGCGGCTACGTCCGACTGCAGTCCAAGGCGGGCCAGCCGGGCGTCAAGAGCCAGGTGCCCTTCCCCGCGACGATCACGGAGGCGTTCTACGGCGCGCTCAGCCGCGGGGCCTTCGCCCCGATGACCAACCGCGACGGTCTGGCCACCGCCTACCCCTCGCTCGCTCGCCAGGCATGGGGACTCCAGCGCGACACCGCCGACAAGGGCCGGGTCGAACTGGCGGCCGCCCCAAGCGACCTCACCGTGGGCACGCCGTACATCGGGTCCTTCCCCGGCGGCGAGGCCGCGGAGTACATCGTGGTCCCGATCTCGGTCAACAAGGAAGGCTTCCATCGCGGTGCCACCTACGTCCTGAGTGCGTCCCAGACGCACGTGGTCGGCGATGCCGACGCTCCGAAGGTCGCGTTCCCGAAGGGGTGGTACGAGGGCGGCAAGCTCTACCTCTTCGACGGCATGACCAACTACGCGACCAATGTCCCCGGCGAGCAGAGCATCGACCTGATGCTGATCTTCGACCGGTCGGACCTGGACACGCAGAACCCTGGATCGCTCATGTACAAGGGACTCCGACTTCCGCTGGCGGCAGCCAGTCAGGACATGGCGGATCTCCCCATGGGCGGCAGCGGCAGCCGGGTCGCCTACGACGCGAACGCCCCGCGGATCCCGGGAAGCTACATCCGGGCCGATCCGAACCTCGGGGTCATCATCAACAAGAACAGCCTGCCCGCGGGCATGGAGGTTCAGAGCGGCGCGATCACCGAGGCCGACGGGCTCGACATCCCCTCCAAGGTCAGCGGCACGGTCAACAAGAGCCTCCGCGTGGACCGCCTCTACCAGCTTCCCGGCACCAAGCTCGTCAAGCTCGACGTGAGCCGCGGCAAGAGCCCGGTGGACATCTGGGGCGACGCCCGGCGCGAGGCGGGCGAGGACGCCGAGCTGGTGCTGGTCGATTCCCAGGGCAACACCTTCACGCCGGTCGGCTGGCTGCACCGGCAGGCGTCCAGCGGCTTCATCAACGTGAAGCTCGATCCCCGCACCGGCGTGGCGACGGTCGGCAAGGCCCCGATGCTCTCTTCGGCGGGCAAGGACAACCTCGACCTGCTCTTCAGCATCCCGATCGGCCGCACGATCGTGGCGGTCAAGCTCGGCGACATCACCATCGGCACCGTGGATCTGGCCATCGAGAACTGACCGATCCGACGGCTCGGCCTCCGGAACGTCACGAAGACGGCTCGCCCCGCGTGGGACGAGCCGTCTTCGTCATGGTGCCGGCATCGGGTTGGGACGACCGGGGACCGTCGTCAGCCCGACGCGTCCGCCAGCCACCGCTCGACCCACTTGATGTCGAACTCCGCGGTGCGGAACTCCGGACGGTCGAGGAGCCGCCGGTGGAGCGAGATCGTGGTGTTCATCGGCCCGATGCGGAACTGCCGCAGCGCTTCGAGGGCACGGGTAATCGCCTGCTCCCGGGTCGGGGCGTGGACGATGAGCTTGCCGATCATCGAGTCGTAGTTCGGCGGGATGCGGTACCCGGTGCGGGCGTGCGAATCGAGCCTGACGCCGAGTCCGCCCGGCGGGTCGAAGGTCTCGATGAGTCCGGCCTGCGGCATGAAGTTGCGGTCGGGGTCCTCGGCGTTGATGCGACACTCGATCGCATGGCCGTTCACCCGGATGTCCTCCTGCCGGATGGACAGCGGCTCGCCCGCCGCGACGCGGATGCCCTCCTGCACGATGTCCACGCCGGTGATCATCTCGGTGACCGGATGCTCCACCTGGACGCGGGTGTTCACCTCGAGCATGTAGAAGTTCTGCTCGTGGTCCATGAGGAACTCGACCGTCGCGGCGCCGCCGTAGTTGGCACTGGCGATGAGACGGGCGGCGCTCTCGCAGACCTGGTCGCGCTTCGCCGGGTCCACGCCCGCGGCGGGCGCCTCCTCGACGAGCTTCTGGTGACGACGCTGGCTCGTGCAGTCGCGCTCGAAGAGATGGACGGCGTGTCCGCGACCGTCGCCGATCGTCTGCACCTCGAAGTGGCGGGCGTGCTCGAGATACTTCTCGATGTAGACCGAACCGTTGCCGAAGGCGGCCTTGGCCTCGCGGGCGGCGCTCTCGACGGCCTCGACCAGCGAGTCCTCGTCGTGCACGATCCGCATGCCCCGACCGCCACCGCCGGCAGCGGCCTTCACGATCACCGGGTAGCCGATCTCGGACGCCACCGCCCGGGCCTCGTCGAGTTCCTCGATCTCGCCCTCGGTGCCCGGGAAGACCGGCGTGCCCGCCTTGCGGGCCATCCGCTTGCAGCTCACCTTGTCGCCGAGCAGGGCCATCGCCTCGGGACTCGGCCCGATGAACGTGAAGCCCGAGTCGCGGCAGACCGCCGCGAACTCGGCGTTCTCGGACAGGAAGCCGTAGCCGGGGTGGACGGCATCGGCGTGCGTGCACTCGGCCGCCGCGATGATCCGGTCCATCCGGAGGTAACTGTCGGTGGAGGG
>JAUIHC010000507.1 GCA_030432455.1 Phycisphaerae bacterium
GTTCGAAGAGCAGGGCCCGTGCGATCGCGACCCGCTGCTGCTCGCCGCCGGAGAGGGCGTCGGGGCGGTGGTGGATCCGCTCGCCGACCCCGAGATCGCTCAGAAGACGGCGGGCCCGGTCCTCCAGCGACGCGGGATCGCGTCCATCCAGGACACCCGGGAGCAGCACATTCTCGAGTGCGGTCATCGAGGCGAGCAGGTTGAACTGCTGAAAGATGATCCCGACCCCGCGGCGGCGGAACTGCGTGAGCGCCGCCTCGTTCATGGTGTCGATCCGGGCGTCGCCGACCCGGATCTCGCCCGCGTCCGGCCGATCGAGCCCCCCGAGCAGATGAAGCAGCGTCGACTTGCCGCTGCCGCTCGGTCCCATGACGCCGACGAGTCCGGGGCGGTGGATGTCGAGATCCAGACCGCGGACCGCCTCGACCTTCCGGTCGCCGAGTCGATACGACTTTCGGACGCCACGGACTTCGATCCCGCGAAAGGCGGGACTGGTCCGGGTGGCGGGTTCGACGGGGGCCTGGGTCACGGAGTCGGGATTCGTCGTTCTGTGAACACGGATGCGACCCCGAGCGTTCCGGGCCGGAACCGGGCAGGTCGGACCTGGACGGCCGGCGTCAGCCGTTCATGGCGTCGTACGCGGCGGCGTCCATCAGCCCGTCGAGGGGGCCGAGGTCGGACGCCTTGATCCGCACCAGCCAGCCTTCACCGTACGGGTCGCTGTTCACAAGCGACGGGTCGTCCACAACCGCCTGGTTCGTCTCGGTCACCTCGCCCGCGACGGCGGTGTAGATGTCGCTGGTGGTCTTCACCGACTCGACCTCGCCCGCGGAATCACCCGCGGCGAGGGAGGTGCCGGCGGCCTTCATCTCGACGTAGGTGATGTCGGTGAGCGCCTCGGTGGCATGGGTGGTGATGCCGATGGTCACGACGTCGCCGTCGGCCAGAAACCACTCGTGCGACTCGGAATAGCGGCGATCTGCAGGGCTCGACATGGTCGGATCTTTCTGGGGGTCGGGCTGAAGGACGGGTTGATGGTCGGGAGGCTCGGAGCCGGACGACGGCCCTCGGCGACGGGGGATCATACCGAAGCGGAGGCGTTCGCCCCGGGGGTGGTCTTCGGCGCGAATTCTGCCGAGCGAGTGGGGTATTCACCGCCGATTTCACGACTCCCCCGCATCGACCGTTGTCTGCATGCGACTCGGGTGCTACCTTTCCGATCGCTGGAACGACTCGCTCGTTCCGGCTCCTTCCATTGATCTTTCTCCCCTCCGGAACGCACCGGCCCTTTGGGTCGGTGCGTTCTTTGTTTGAGCGCTGCGCGTGGGCCGTTCGGCCCATGCTCGGAGTTGGTTTGAGCGCTGCGCGTGGGCCGTTCGGCCCATGCTCGCTTTCTTGAAGTCGGGCGACCTTGGGAGATCTTCGCGTGGGCCGTTCGGCCCATGCTCGGAGTTGGTTTGAGCGCTGCGCGTGGGCCGTACGGCCCATGCTCGCTTTCGTGTGGCGGGGGCTGGTTTGAGCGCTTCGCGTGGGCTGTTCGGCCCATGCTCGCGTTCGTGTGGCGGGCTGAAGAGACAGGGCGTGCCGCCGACTCGGTCACCCCGGGGCTCGGACGGCCGCCGATCCGGACGCGTCCCACCCCGTACACTCCCGAGGGTTCGGACGGTGCGGTTGCCGACCGATCTGGGAGGTCGTCCTTGGCTCAAGTTCAGTTGCTCGTCACGGCGTCGGCTTCGGCGTTCACGGATCGCCTTCGAAGCCAGGACGACCCACTCTCGCTGGTCGATCTGCCGGCGTTCGGATCCGGGGAACTCGGGGTGCGGGGTCTGTCGATCCCGGCGTCGCTCCTCGGCGGTCTCGGGCCCGCGGATCTCGAGGCCATCCGGGACGCGGGCGACAAGGCCCGGTGCCCCGTGCTGCTGCTCGTCGAGGATCAGCCTCTGCCTCTGGCTGACCCCGCCCCGGCCGTGCGGGCCGAGGCGATCGAACGAGTCGGGCGGCTCTCCCGGGCCGCGGGCATGCTCGGCTCCGCCCAGCTGGGGATTTCGATCGACGGTGACGACGGGGACGAGCGGTTCGAGCTCGCCGCCTCCACCGTCCGCGAGGCGGTGCAGTCCATCGACCGCTTCGAGGTCGGGATTCTGATCGAGTCGCGGTCGGGCATCACCGGCGATCCCGCCCGGCTCACCGATCTCATCAAGAAGATCGGGGGATTCCGGATCGGGTCGCTCCCCGACTTCCGATTCGCCCACGACACCAAGGACTTCGAAGGGGCCCTGCGGCGTCTCGCGCCCTACGCCGGGA
>JAUIHC010000508.1 GCA_030432455.1 Phycisphaerae bacterium
TCCTCGATCCGCACCAGAGGCACGAGCCCGAGCAGGCTCTCGGCGGGGCCGAGCTCGCTGGTCGGATCGGGCAGGAGTTGGAGTCGAGGCCGCGCGGCGAGGGGGACGGTGAGCTCCGGGGTGCCGGAGCCATCGGGGCTCGGGCCGAAGGTCACGGCGACGGTGCCGCCGTCGGCGGCGGTCAGCCGCGACTCGAAGTCCTCCCAGGTGGCGATCGGGTCGCCGTCCACCCGCTCGATCGATCGACCCGGCAGGCGCTCCGCGGCCTCGAGACCGACGATCGGCTGAAGGGCCGACACGAGCTCGGGGGCGTCGGCGAGCATCGTGCTGGAGGCGGGCAGCACGCCCATCATCCGCATGTTCGCCTGTTCGTTGTATTCCGGCTCGATCTCGAAGCCGAGCGTGCCCTCGACCCCGGGGCGTTCCACCTCGACCCGAAGGGGGCGACCGGGGACGCTCATCGCCGACTCGATCATGAGGTCGGAGAAGGTGAGGACGTCGACATCGTCGATCCGCACCACGCGGTCGCCCGGCCGCAGGCCGTCGCCCATCGTCGCGGGGTCGGTCGTCATCGGGACCGCGATCGCCGCGGAGGAGCCCGGAACCACGCCGCCCACGACGGGGGCCTCGAACCGCACCCCGACCAGGAACGCCACCACGAACATCAGGATCGCGGTGATGATGTTCATGATCACGCCCGCCGAGACCACGACCATGCGGCGCCCGATCGGCGTCCGGCCGTAGCTTCTGGGGTCCTCGCTGGTGGCGCCGGGGTTGGCGTCCTCCTGACCGAGCATCTTCACGTAGCCGCCGACCGGCAGCAGTCGAAGCGAGTACTCGGTCTCGCCGAGTCCCGCCTCCTCGAGTTCACGGTCGCTCATCTGGATCGGGAGACGACCCGTCCGGGCCTTGACGACCTCGTCGCAGGAGCCGAAGCGGAATCCGACGCCCTTGCGATAACTGGCGACCACCGGTCCCATGCCGACCGCGAAGCCGTCGGCGCGGATGCCCGCCCAGCGGGCGGCCAGAAAGTGGCCGAGCTCGTGCAGGGCGATGAGCAGTCCGAAGCCCAGGACGATGAGGATGATGTTGCTGCCGGTGCCGAGGATGTCCACGAAGCGTTCCGGGAGATGGAGATGAGGTCGGAGTCGGAGTCGGAGTCGGGGGGAGGATAGTCCGCCGGTCGGATCACGCAGGAGGGCGGACCCGGTCCGGGCCCGCCGCAGTCGGCATCGGTTCGACGACCCGGGGGCGATCAGTCGGTCGCGGCCGGACCGCTCGGATTCGTCCTCGAACCCGAGACGGTCGCACTCTCGGCGTCGATCTGCCGTCCGACCCAGTCGCGGGCCACGGCGTCCGCCTCCTCGACCTCGTGCAGGGTGTGGACGGGGCGGGACGGCAGGGCATCCATCGCCTCGGCGACGAGGTCGCCGATCCGGCCGAAGGGGATGCGCTCCGAGAGGAACGCCTCGACCGCGGCCTCGTTGGCGGCGTTGAAGGTGGCTCCCGCGGTGCCGCCGCGGCGGATCGTCTCGAGGGCGAGTCCGATGGCGGGGAATCGGTCGTGATCCACCGGTTCGAAGATCAGGTCCCGCAGGGCCGCCCAGTCGAGGCTCGGGGCGCAGCCTGGAACCCGCTCGGGATGGCACATCGCGTACTGGATCGGCATCCGCATGTCGGGCGGAGAGAGCTGGGCGATGGTCGAGCCGTCCACGAACTCGACGAACGAGTGCACGATCGACTGCGGATGCACGATCGCGTCCAGCCGATCGGCGTCCACGCCGAAGAGCCAGTGCGCCTCGATGAGTTCGAGGCCCTTGTTCATCATCGACGCCGAATCGATGGTCACCTTCCGGCCCATCTCCCAGGTCGGGTGGGCGAGGGCCGCCGCCACGTCGGCGCGGCGGATCCGCTCCGCGTCCCAGGTCCGGAACGGTCCGCCCGAGGCGGTCAGCACCAGTCGGCGGACCTCCGCATCGCCGCGGCCCGATCGCAGGCACTGGTGGAGGGCGGCATGCTCGCTGTCCACCGGGACGATCTCGACGCCCGCGGCGGTGGCGGCGGGCATCACGATCCCCCCTGCGGCGACCAGCGTCTCCTTGTTGGCGAGCGCGACGTCCGCGCCCGCCTCGATCGCGGCGAGAACCGCGGGAATCCCTGCGGCGCCGACCATGGCCGCGACCACGAGATCGCCGGGGCGGGCGATCTCGCGCACGAGATCGACCGCGGCCTCCGATCCCGAACGCACGCGACGCGATGCGTCGATCGCGTCCACGGCGCCGGGGTCCGCGACCGCCACGTCGC
>JAUIHC010000509.1 GCA_030432455.1 Phycisphaerae bacterium
CCCGAAGGCGGCGGGTCGTTCCAGGCGCTGATCGAGCCGCTGGACGTCGAGGGCCGGTCGCACGAGTTCCAGCTCGCCTCGCTGTCGAACGATCGGACGGTCGCGATCGCCAAGGGCATCCTCGACGCCCGGTCCGGCGGCTTCGAACTGCGGACCGACGACATCGAGCTCCGGGAGGGAACCGCGCTGGTGCTCTCACCGACCGCCCGGGCGGTGGTGGATGCCATGGACATCCGGGGCATCATCCGGGAGGCGACCGTGCGGTGGCATCCCGATGCCGCCCCGTCCGCGAGCCTTCGGGTGGACGACCTCTCGTTCATGCCCCCGGAGGACGAGGCGTTCGCCGCCCAGTGGGTCCGGATCCGGGAAGGGGTCATCGAACCCGGCACCCCGCCGCTCCCCCGCCTGCAGCTGGCCCGCGGTCTCATCGAGCTCGACGGCGACCTCCTCACCATCAGCGGCGAGGGCGGCCATCTCACCCGTGAGGAGGCGCCGGAGTCGCTGCCCTCGACGACGGTGGTCGCGGAGTTCCGGGCCCGACTGATCGCCGAGGCGCCGCGTGACGATGCGGGGCTCGCCGACTGGGGACAGTCGATGCTCGACTCGATGCCCTTCGAGCTTCAACTCGGAATCGACCGGTTCGTCCGCACCCCCGAGGAGGGGTCGGTTCCGGTGGACCTGCCCCTGCCGGTCGCCGAGGCGCTCGAACTGCTCACCGCCCGCAGCTGGGATCTGGTGGCGACCGCGGAAGTCCGCCGCGGAGATCTCGATGGGCCGCCCGACGCCGAGGCTCCGCTCCGCTCGCGGGCGACCCTGGAGATCCACGACGGCCGCGGGATGTACCGGGAGTTCCGCTACCCGCTGCATGCGGTGAACGCGACGATCGAGGTCGACGACGACCGCGTGCATGTCCGGGCGCTCGAAGGGCTCGGACCGACGGATGCCGTGGTCGGCCTGACCGGCACGATCGACGGGCTGGGCGACGATGCGGGAGTGGACCTCCGACTGACGTCGGACGACATCCCGCTCGACGACGATCTTCTCGCAGCCCTGCCCGAGACCACCAGCCGCGGCCTCCGCACGCTCTTCGACACGACCGCGGAGCGGCGGCTGCGGGAGGCGGGGCTCCTTCCCGATCAGGCCGACCTCGACGCCGCCAGGGCGAGACTGCCGGCGCTCGATGAGGCGATCGCCGAGGCGATCGCGGACGACGACCGAACGGCCGAGCGACGCCTCGCGGACGAGTCCCGACGGATCCGGACGCAACTGTCCAATGGTCCGTTCCGCGTCGGCGGCCGCGGCGCGATCGATCTCCGCATCCACCGACCGAGGGTGCTGGGCCATCCGGTGGCGGTCGAAGGGCCGATCGACCTTCGAGCGGTCGGCGGCATCTTCTCCCGCTTCCCGTATCCGCTGTTCGTGGAGCGGGGCCGGATCCTGCTGGAGGACCTCGCGGTCGTCCTCGAGGAACCGGGACTCGCGATCGCGACGATCGCCGGCGGCCGCGGATCGATCTCCGGGCGAGTGGACCTCCCCCGCGACGGTCAGGGTGGCCGGGACGTCCTGCCGGATCTGGAGCTTCGCGTGGACGGCGACGCGATCGGTCCGCTGCTCTACGCCGCGATCCCGCCCGAACTCGAGGGCCGGCCGTCGCCCGAGACGATTCCCGGGTGGCCCGGCACCGTCCGGGCGGCCGCCGTCGAACCGATCATCGAGATGGGCCTCGCGGGGACGATCGACTTCGACGCGCGGATCGGCACCGACGATCAGGGCGACGCCCGCTTCGAGGTCCGCGGCCTGCTCCGGGACGGCACCGCGACGCCGCTGCCGACCGCCGGCCGCGACGTGGCCGACGCCGGTCTGGTCTGGCCCGCGAACTTCACGCTCGACGACGTGCAGGCGGCGCTGGAGGTGGACGACGACGGCCTCGAGCTCACATCGTTCACCGGACGCCGCGGCGAGGGCACCGTGCACGCCCGGGCCACCTACGACTTCGGCTCGGAGATCGGCCGGGGCATCGCGCGGCTGCGGGACCTCGCAGTCGAGGAGTACCTGCTCGACCTCGTTCCCAGCGACACCGTGGACGACGCCCGCGCCCTGTGGAACCGCTGGCGACCGAGCGGTCGATTCCATGCCGACCTGCACTGGTCGCGTCGCGACGGACGAAGCGAGCTCGATCTCGAGGCCGAACCGCTCTGGGCCGAGATCGACACCGCCATCGGACGCACCCGCGTGACCGCGGAACGGGGTCGGCTCGTCTTCGGCGACGGCGCCATCGAGATCGACGATCTC
>JAUIHC010000510.1 GCA_030432455.1 Phycisphaerae bacterium
GACGGGCGATCCGTCGTCGGCGTGGCGCGGCGGCGAGCAGTCGCGCGTCCCGCGCCGAGAGCTCGCCGAGATCCACCTCGTCCCAGTCGATGCCCGACGCCAGCGCCGCCCGGTTCGAGAGCGATCGGTCCGCATCCTCGACCGCGGCCTGCGCCACCAGCACCACGAAGGCGTCGCCCCCTGCGGACCGATCGCGCTCGACGGTGGCCGGGACGCCGTCCTGGGCCAGCACCATGCGGATCGCCTCCGCCGCGCCGCGTCCCTCGGTGCGACGGATCGCCACCGGCGGTCGCGCCAGTGGATCATCGTCGTCGAGGTCCTCGATCACCCGGCGGCTCCGCGACCGAGCTGCGTCTTCACCGACGCGGCGTGCTCGGGGCCCGCGGCCCGGTCGCCCGCGACCACCCGCCAGTCGTCGATCTCGTCCACCGAGAACGCGTGCGCGGTCCCCGCCCGCCGACCGGCGGTCGTGTCGCGAAGCAATCGGCCCTCGCCCCCGTGCTCGTCGGCGCGATCGATCTGGATCCATCCGTGCTCGACATTCCCGGTCTCGTCCCGCTCGACCACGGTGCCGACCAGGATCACCGTGTCGCCGGCCGCCCCGGCGCGATGGGCCAGCACCTCGGACCATCGCCGTCTGGCCACCCGGGCCAGCCGCTCGCTCGCACCGGTGCTCCGACGGATCGCCGCGTCGGGGAGATCGAGCCGGCTCACCGCGTCGCGGGGCCACGACCACACCGGTCGGAACGAACCGCGGGGTTCGAGATCGCAGACCACGGCCCGCCGCGCCCGCAGCGGATTCGGCGTCTCCTGCGAAAGGGCCCGCCGATCGGCATCGCTTCCGAGCGATGTGGCATCGAGCGTCCCGACGATCTCCGTCCACGACACCAGCGTCACCGCGATCTCGGCCCCGATCGGGTACGGCACCTCCGGCGGCGGCGGGCCTTCCTCGAGCATGAGCTCCGCCACCGCATCGAGCAGCCGGGCCCCGGTGCGGGCGTGGGCCGCGGGCAGTTCGAGCAGTTCCAGTTCGGGGAGTCCGCAGCGGAGCAGACCGCGGGTCATGAGCCAGGCGGTGCCGGCGTCGAGGTCCGCCGAGTCGGAGACGACCTGCACCCGCCAGAGCACATCGGACGGGGGCCCGAGATCCGGGTCGAGCGCGTCGGAGGTGATCTCGGCCCGATCGAACCACCGACCGGTGGTCGCATCGAGCACCGCGATCGCGGAGTCCTCGTCCATGAGCACCGCGGCGAGCGCCGCCCACGAACCGGCCGGCGTGGATTCCTCGAGCAGCGACTCCACCACCAGCGACCAGCGCGATCCGCCGACCGCCTCCCGGAGATCGGGGCGGATCTCGTCCATCCGTCGGGTCCGCTCGCACGCCACCAGCACCGGGATGTCGTGACCGGGGACTCTCGCGACGAGCGACCACGGATGCCGGTCGTCCGAGGACGGGTGCAGTTCGAGCACCTCGACCGCGGCGTCGAGTCGCGCCGCGATCGCGGCCAGCAGCGCATCCGCCTCGGGATGCTCCGCGACCGCCAGCGGCGCGACCAGGGTGGTCGGCCACGGCTCGTCGAGCCGCCACGCCGGGTGGATCGCCCGCTGCTCGCTGGTGAGGCCGCCGGACATCAGTTGGCGACCACATTCACGAGGCGACCGGGAATCACGACCACCTTGCGGACGGTCTTGCCCTCGATGAGTTCGCGGATCCGCTCGTCGGCGAGGGCCGCGGCCTCCAACGCCGCGGCATCGGCGTCCGCCGCGACCACGATGCGACTCCGGACCTTGCCCATCACCTGCACCGGCACCTCGACGGTGTCGTCCACGAGCTTCGACGAGTCATGATCCGGCCAGCCCGCGACGACCACGCTGCCCTCCAGTCCGAGCCGGTGCCGGAGCTCCTCCGCGATGTGCGGCGCGAAGGGACCGAGCACCCGCACGAAGCGGTCGAGCTGATCGGCGGTGACGCCGACCCCGGTGGCCTCGTTGACGAACTCGATCATCGCGGCGATCGCGGTGTTGAAGGCGAGCCGTTCGATGTCGTCGCCCACCTTCGCGATCGTGCGGTGCAGCCGTCGTTCGACGGCGTCGTCCGCCTCGTCCCGCAACGCGAGCCCGCCGGTGGTCTCGTCGATCGCGAGTCGCCAGACCCGCTGCAGGAAGCGGTGCACCCCCACGATGTCGCGGGTGTTCCACGGCTTCGACGCCTCGAGCGGGCCCATGGACATCTCGTAGAGCCGGAAGGTGTCGGCGCCGTAGTCGGCGATGATGTCGTCGGGATTCACGAC
>JAUIHC010000511.1 GCA_030432455.1 Phycisphaerae bacterium
CCGCCCCGGCCCGGTACGCCATCGCCATCGACTCGCCGGTCGAGGTCTTCGGGTTGGTGGTCTCGCGGTACAGACGCCCCGCGCCGCCGCCGGCGAGCACGACGCCGCCCGCCCAGATCACCTGCAGGCCGTGACGGGGATGGTGCGTCAGGACCCCGATCACCGGTGCGCCCGGCGCGGCGTCGGCGGTCAGCAGATCGATCGCCGTGCAGTGCTCGAAGATCCGGATCGAATCGCGTCGTCGGACCTGGGCCAGCAGCGTCTCGACCAGCGCCGCTCCGGTCGCGGCGCCGTCGGTGTGCAGGATCCGATGCCGATGATGGCCGCCTTCGCGACCGAGACTCAGCGACCCGTCGGAATCGCGATCGAAGCGCATTCCCCACTCGAGAAGCCGTTCGATCTCCGGTCCGGCCTCGCGGCAGAGCACCTCGACCATCGCGCGATCGCACAGACCGGCACCGGCGACCATCGTGTCCTCGATGTGTCCCTCCGGCGAATCGGCGGCATCCATCGCCGCGGCGATGCCGCCCTGCGCCCACGCGGTCGAAGAGAGCGACGCCTCCCGCTTCGAGAGCACCACGACTTCGCGACCGGCGTCCGCGGCGGCGATCGCGGCCCGCAGGCCCGCCACTCCGGACCCGATCACCAGCACATCGGCGAAGAGCTGCGGGAGCAGCGCCGACCGGAACGGCACGAGGTAGCGACGCTCGTCGAAGACGCTCGTCACGATCCGCCCGACTCCGACGGACGACCGCCCATCGGGACGCCGCTCGGCGACGCGAGATCGGCCGCGAAGCCCGCGGTCCAGAGCTGGCTGGTGTCGCTCTCGCCCCGCTTGCTCGTCCAGATCACCTCGGTACCGTCGGCGTTGAACGCGGGAAGCACGTCCGCCCCCGGCGCCCGGGTGATCCGTCGCAGGCCGGTCCCGTACTTCGCGGTCGGCGGCGTCGCGTCGAGGTCGGCCGCGGCATCGACCATGTAGACCTCGTAGTTGCGGTGACCATCGCGACTGGTCGCGTAGAGCAGATGCTTGCCGTCGGGATGCCAGAACGGACACCAGTTGACGTGCTCGTCGTCGGTCACCTGCAGTTCGCGAGCGACGCCGGTGATCCCGCCGTCCGGATCGAAGGCGAGTTCCGAGACGAACACCTGCAGCAGGTTGTTGCCGAATCGATCGCTGCGGTAGGTGATGCGTCGGCCGTCGGGGGAGAAGAAGGGACCGCCGTCGTAGCCCGGCGCCGCGACGAGATGGACGATGCGTCCGGTCGCGAGATCCTTCACGAAGATGTCGCCCTGCCCCGCCTCGAGCGAGGTGTAGAGAAGATGGCGACCGTCGGGCGAGAAGCTCCCCTCGGCGACGTACGACGTGCCGTCGCCCACGACATTCTCCAGCGACTCGACCGAGCCGTCGGCCTCGCTGAGATCGACCGCGACGATCCGCATCTCGGGCGGAAACTGCCAGCGGTAGCGACCGGTGCCCCGCTGGTAGCCCGGGGCCGACTCGTCCCGCGGCGGCTCGACGGTCGAGCCGAAGATCACGATGTTCGGATCGACCGGATGGAACCAGCCGCAGGTGTTGGCCGAGCCCTCGGGCGAGATCCGCCGGATGTTCTCGATCGCCCGCGTGCGGCCGTCGTCGTCCCGCACGGTGTCCGCGACGAACATGGCGTAGAAGTCTGCGGGTGCCTCGCCCGCGGGCGGCTGCTCGACCGCCTGGAAGATCACCTTCGAGCCGTCGGGCGAGAAGTACGACTCCCCCGCCTTCACGAACCGGTCGGGGAAGGTCAGCTGGACGGGATCGACGAGCACCGCCCCTTCGGCGGTCGCCCAGTCGCCGGCATCCTGACGGGGAGCGGCATGAGCGACGCTCGCCGGCACCATCACGAGGACGACCATGAGGGCCGGGCTGGGCCACATCCACGAACGCATCCAGGAACGCATCCACGAGAGCATGAGGATCTCCGGGGCGAGACGGGGTCGGAACCGACCCGAGGGGCGAACCGCGTAGTCTATCGGCCCCACCGCCTCGATCGACCACCGTGCTGCCTCCAGTCCTCCATCTCGATGATCGCCTGATCGTGCTCGACAAGCCGACGGGACTCCTCTCCGTGCCGGGGATCGGGCCCGAGAAGGCCGACTGCCTCGCGAAGCGGGTCGCAGACGCCCATCCCGGAGCCCGGATCGTCCATCGCCTCGACCGCGACACCAGCGGGGTCATCGTGATGGCGTTCGACGCCGAGGCGCACCGCGAACTCAGTCGCCAGTTCCAGGATCGGG
>JAUIHC010000512.1 GCA_030432455.1 Phycisphaerae bacterium
CGCTGGTTCTGACTGCGATCGCCGTGCACGAGCCCGACCGAGATCCCGTGATGCCGCAGCGCCGCGTGCACCCAGCCGGCTCGGCGTCGCGTGCGGCAGAAGACCAGCACCCCGCGTCGCTCGTCGGCGACCACCAGCTGCAGGAGCAGCGCGACCTTGAGGACGTCCTCGATCTCGAAGAGCCGGTTGCCGAGGTGCTCGGCCGCACGGGTGTGCCGCCCGACCTCGACCCGGGCGGGTCGGTCGAGGAAGGTTCGGGCGAGATCCTCCATGACCGGCGGCATGGTGGCGCTGAAGAACGCCATCTGCCGCGACTCCGGCATCCGCTGGAGGATGGTGCGGATCTGCGGCAGGAAGCCCATGTCGAGCATCCGGTCGCCCTCGTCGATGACCAGATGCCGGATGAAGGCGAGGCTGAGGACGTCGATGTCCATGAGCTCGCGAAGCCGGCCGGGTGTGCCGACCAGCAGGTCGAGCCCCGCCTCGAGCTTCTCCCGCTGCGGCTTGATCGCCGCCTTGCCCCAGACCGCCCCGACCTTGACCAGCGATCCCTTGGTCAGCCGTCGGATCTCCTCGGCGACCTGCGAGGCGAGTTCGCGGGTCGGCACCACGACGAGACCGCGAAGCCGTCGCTTCGGATCGACGAAGGTGCCGCCCTTGTCACCGCCCTTGCCCTTGCGGGCCCGACGCATGAGCGGGGGCGGCTCCGCGATGAGTCGATGGGCGAGGGGGATGCCGTAGGCGAGAGTCTTGCCGGTGCCGGTCGGGGCGAGCCCGATGAGGTCCCGTCCGGCAACCAGGGCCGGAATCGCGACCTTCTGGATCGAGGTCGGCGTGTGGTAGCCGAAATGCTCGAGCCCCCGCAGGACCACCGGCTCGACGGCGAGTTCCTCGAACCGCTCCACCGGCACGATGGGGGCCGGCGCGTCGGCGGCCTCGGGAGTCGGGTCGGTCTTCTCGGATGACGAGTCGGGGGTCTGCATGAGTTCTCGGAGGGTATCCGGTGCGGACTGTGCAGCGTGCGTCCACCGGCGCCGGCATGGGCGGGTCCGCAAACCACGCCGGCTCACCCCCCGGACGCAAGTCGGCGTCTCGATCACCCGATGACTGGAGTGCCGCCGAGCGACGACCCGTGGAGGGGTGGGCCGTCCTCGGCGGTTCTTCATGCGCCGAGCGCGTCCCGTACCCTCCGACGCATGAACGAGACCTCCGCCGCGTCGTCCTCCTCCGGGCTCCGACGATTCGTCTCCGGACTCGGCCTCCTCGTGAGCCGCACCATCGGACGATGGATCCCCGATCCGTTCGTCCTGGCGATCGGTCTCACCGGGCTCACGGCCGTCCTCGCCCTCACCCTGCCCGGAACCTTCCCGAATCGTCCGCCGGACGGACCGACCAAGGCGACACTGCTGCTCGACGCATGGTGGAACGGCGGGCTCTGGAAGCTGCTGTCCTTCAGCATGCAGATGGCGCTGGTGCTGGTGACGGGGTACGCGCTCGCCGCGAGTCCCCCGGTCCGGCGGGCGATCGCGGCCCTCGCGGACCTGCCCCGCTCGGCCGGGACGGGGGCGGCGCTCGTCGCGCTGGTGGCGGTGCTCACCGGACTGGTCAACTGGGGCCTGGCGCTCGTGGTCGGGGCGCTGCTCGCCCGCGCGGTCGGCCGCGGGCTCGAACGCCGCGGCGTGCCGTGCCACTACCCGTTGCTGGCGGCGGCGGGCTACACGGGTCTGCTCGTCTGGCACGGCGGATTCAGCGGGAGTGCGCCCCTCAAGATGACGACCGCCGCGGCCGCGGCCGAGATCCTCCCGGCGTCGATCGTCGCCGAACACGCCGCCGACGGCATTCCGCTCTCGCAGACGCTTCTCTCGCCGATGAATCTCTTCGTCGCGATCGGCCTGATCCTGATCGTCCCGATCGGCGCGATGCTGCTGACCCCGGTCGAACACGGAGAACTGCGGTCACCGAGGAATCTGGGGATCGACTTCGACGACGACGACGACGACGACCACGTGATCGCCGGCGACGGCGACGGCTGGATCCAGACGCTGCTCGGCATCGGGCTCGGCGTCGCGTTTCTCGCGGGCTTCGCGGTCTGGGTCGCGAGTGACGCGGGCGGCGTCGGCCGGCTCGGGCTCGATCAGATCAACGCGGCCATGTTCGGTCTCGGCCTCGTGCTGCACGGCTCACCGGTGCGGTACCTGCGGGCGGTCGAGGAGGCGGCGACCGGATGCGCCGGCATCATCGTGCAGTTCCCGCTCTACGCGGGCGTGATGGCGATG
>JAUIHC010000051.1 GCA_030432455.1 Phycisphaerae bacterium
CCCCGACGTAGGTGATGCGTTCCATCACGGTCTCGAGGTAGTCGGCGGTCCTGGGTCCGGGGCGGATGCCCGGAATGAACGAGCCGTACTGCTTCAACTGCTTGCTCATGTCGTCCGGCGAGAACTGCACGGTCGTCCAGAAGTAGCTGAAGAAGTAGATCATCGCGATCTCGATCACGATGTACGGGTACTGGCCGATCTGGAAGTTCTCGGCCATGAAGCTGGTGACCATCTGCCACCACTCGGCCGACCCGCCCTGCTGCGCCCGGGTGCTGAGCCACCCGAAGATCGACGACGGGAAGATCATCAGCGAGCTCGCGAAGATGATCGGCATGACGCCCGCGTGGTTGATGCGGAGCGGGAGGTAGTGCCGCTGCCCGCCCACGACCTTGCGACCACGGGTGTGCTTCGCCTGCTGGATCGGAATCCGACGCTGGGCGACGGTGATGAGAATCGCGCCCGCGGTCACGAAGACGAACGAGGCGGCGAGGAAGATCACGGCGAGGACGCCGATCTTGCCGCTCTCACTCTGCTGGCTGGGGTCGAAGTTGTCCACCACCCAGAAGACGGCGTTGGGGAGCTGGGCGAGGATGCCCGCGGTCAGAATGACCGAGACGCCGTTGCCGATGCCGTACTTGTCGATCTGCTCGCCGAGCCACATCAGGAAGAGCGACCCCGCGGTGAGGGCCGCGATGCCCGCCGCGTAGAAGATCATCACCGACGAGCCGGAGAAGTACTGGGCCTGCACGAGGTTGCTGGCCTGCAGGTACCGCAGCCACATGGCCCCCTGCACGATGCAGAGGCCGACGGTCGCGTACCGCGTCCACTCGGTGATCTTCTGCTGACCGCTCGCGCCCTCCTTCTTCAACTCCTGGAGACCCGGAAGCACCGAGTTGAGGAGCTGGAAGATGATGGACGCCGTGATGTACGGCATGATGCCGAGGCCGAAGATCGTGGACTGACTGAGCGAACCACCGGAGAAGATCGAGGCGAACTGCACGATGCGTCCGAATCCGGTCGCATCCTCGGACGCCTTCCGCGCCGCCTCCGCGACCGAGCTCTGGTCGACGCCGACGAGCGGCACCCAGAACCCGATGCGATAGATGACCAGCATGCCCAGGGTGAAGAACACCTTGTTCCGCAGGTCGGGGATTCGGAAGATGTTGAGGAAGGCGTTCAGCATTCCGGCGTGCTTTCCATCTCGAGGACGTTCGATCGGAGAGGCTCGTCGTTCCGCGGGCGCGGGACGCGAGAGTCCATCAGCCCTCGGTGGCGGTGCCTCCAGCGGCTTCGATCTTCTGCTTGGCGGCGCCCGAGAACTTGGCCGCCTTGACGTCGAGCTTCTTGCTCAGCTCGCCCTCGCCGAGGACCTTCAGCGGAAGGTTGGTGTCGCGGATGATGCCGCGAGCGGCCAGAACCGCCGCATCCACGGCCTCGCCGGCCTCGCATCGTTCCTCGAGGATCTTGACGTTGATGACGTGATACAGCGTGCGGAAGCGGGCGTTCGAGAAGCCCCGCTTCGGGAACCGCTGATAGAACTGCTTGCCACCGGCGTCGTAGCCGGCTCGCCGCGAGTAGCCGGATCGGCTCTTCGCGCCCTTGTGGCCGCGACCGGAGGTGCCGCCGTGGCCGCTGGCCTCGCCGCGACCGATGCGCTTCCGCTTCTTGTGGGCACCGACCTTCGCGGTGATGTCGTGGATCATCATGGCTCGGGGACTCCCTGCCGTGCCGGACGGCGTCGGCCGTCCGGGACTCGTGTCGTTGATTCGATCAGCCGGCGGACTCGCCGCCACCTTCGGTCTTCGGGGCCGATTCCGCGGCCGGCGCCGGAGCGCCGCCCTCGGGTGCGGGTGCCGCCGCCGGCGCGCCAGCCGGCGCGTGACCGCCGTCCCGACCGCCGCGTCGGCCACCGCCACCGCCACCACCCCGGCGCCCACCACGCCGGCGATCCTCGCCGACGGTGTTCACCGGAGCCTTGGCCCGCTCGCTGGCGGTCTGCTGCGGCATGAACGCCATGCCGCGACGGACCGCCTCCTCGACGTCGGTCTCGCCGAGCTCGACGCCGCGAAGGGCCTCGATCGACTGGCGGGTCCGAAGCTGGCCGAGCGCCGCGAGCGTCGCCTTGACGACGTTCTTCGGGTTGGTCGACCCGTAGCACTTGGTGAGGCAGTCCTGGATGCCGAACATCTCGAGGACGGCACGCACGCTCGCGCCCGCGATGACGCCGGTACCGGGCGAGGCCGGCACGAGCTTCACCGTCGAGGCGAGGAAGCGTCCTTCGACCACGTGCGGGATGGTCCGATCCTGCAGCGGATACGCCCGGAGGCTCCGCTTGCCGACCTTCTGGGCCTTCTCGATCGCGGTCGGCACCTGCGGTGCCTTGGCGTATCCGATGCCCACGCGGCCGTGACGATCGCCCACCACCACGAGGGCGGCGAAGCTGAAGTTCCGGCCGCCCTTCACGGTCTTGGAGGTGCGGTAGATGCCGACCGTGGTCGACTCGAGGGAGCTGGTTTCGTCGAGCAATTCAGCCATGTCGCTGCTTCCTCACGGATGAACCGTGATCAGAACTCCAGACCGCCTTCGCGGGCGGCGTCGGCGAACGCCTTGACCCGGCCGTGGAATCGGAAGCCGTTCCGATCGAACACGACCTTCGAGATGCCGGCACCCTTCGCACGCTCCGCGAGCGCCGTGCCGACCTTGCGAGCGCCCTCGACGTTGCCGCCGGGGCCGTCCCACGCCTTGTCCCGCGAACTCGCCGACGCGAGGGTGCGTCCGGTGAGGTCGTCGATGACCTGTCCGTAGATGTGGTTCGCAGAGCGGAAGACGGTGAGCCGCGGACGATCGGGCATGCCGACGATCTTCTTGCGGATTCCGGTCTTCCGACGCTCCCGGCGAACGGTCTTCTGCTTGTTCCTGTCCATCGTGGTGATCCTCTGCCCCGTCTCGACCGAAGGGCGTTGCGGGGGTCGCGGTCTGTACTCGATCAGCTGCCGAACGCCTTGCCCTGCTTGCGGGTGATCTGCTCACCGGCGTAGCGGATGCCCTTGCCGTTGTACGGCTCCGGCTTCCGCTTCATGCGGGCGGACGAGGCGAAGTTCCCCACCGCCTGCTTGTCGGCGCCGGAGATGGTGATGTTCTGTCCCTTCGCCTCGACATTGACCCCCGCGGGGATCGCCATCTCGATGACGTTGGCGAATCCGATGTTCAGGGCCAGGACCTGACCCTTCACCTGGGCGTTCCAGCCGACGCCGACGATGTCGAGCTTCTTCTCGTAGCCCTTGGTGACACCTTCGATCATGTTGGCGATGAGCGAGCGGGTGAGGCCCCAGAACGCCTTGCGGGCCTTGTCCTGCTCGGTGCCCTCGGGCACCGTGACGGACACGGTCTTCGCGGTCGAGTCGTGCTCGACCGAGACCTCCGGCCGATGGGTCATGCTGAGGGTGCCCTTGGGTCCCTTCACCGTGACGTTTCGGGCGGCGTCGATCGAGATCTCGACGCCGGCGGGGACGGGGATGGCACGCTTTCCGATGAGCGACATGGTTCGTTCCAGGTCGAAGGAGGTACGCGAGGGGAATGGTCCGGCCTCAGGCGACGAGCGCGACGACTTCGCCGCCGACTCGTTCCGTTCGGCACTTGCGGTCGCTCATGACGCCGCTGCTGGTGGACACGATGCAGATGCCGAGGCCCTGAAGCGGTCGGGGCAGATCGCCGACGCCGCTGTAGACCCGACGGCCGCACTTGCTCACGCGATCGATGGTGTTGATCACCTGCTCGCCGCGGGGGCCGTACTTGAGCTTGATCCGGATGAGGCCCTGACGGCCGTCCTCGATGAACTCGAAACCGTTGATGTAGCCCTCCTCCTCGAGGACCCCCACGATGCCGCGGTTCAGCTTGTTGCTGACGGCGGTCACGGAGGACTCGCGGTTTCGGACGGCGTTCCGAATGCGGGTGAGCATGTCGGCGGTGAGATCGTTGATCGCCATGGCTGTGTCTCTAGGGTGCCTGGGGCGGGAATCGGTCGGAAGGGACGGCGGTGCCGTCTCCGTCCTTCACCGAATGGGGGTCACCAGCTGGCCTTCCGCATGCCGGGGATCATGCCCTGAAGGGCGAGTTCCCGAAGCATGATCCGGCTGATGCGGAACTTGCGGTACACGCCGCGCTTGCGGCCGGTGATCTCGCACCGGACCTGCTTGCGGGTCGAGAACTTGGGTTCCTGCTTCATCCGGGCGAAGGTGCGCTTGCTGGCCATTCGTGGGTTTCCTGCTCGCGTGACTGCGTGGATCGAGTGAATCGGTGAGGGACGTGGTCGGTGCTTCCCGGGATCAGCGACGGAGATCGTCGTCCTTGCGGGAGAACGGGAAGCCGAGCTCGGTGAGCAGCATCTTGCTGATCGCCGGTGTGCTCTGGTCGAACACGATGTTGATGTTCATGCCGTGGGTGTGGCTGAAGTTGGCCATGTTGATCTCCGGCCACACCGCCTGCTCGGTCAGGCCGAACGAGTAGTTGCCGTTGGAGTCGAAGGCCGAGTCGTTCACACCCCGGAAGTCCTTGATACGGGGCATGGCGAGGTTGATGAGCCGATCGAGGAAACTCCACATCCGCTCGCGCCGCATGGTGACCATGAAGGCCGACGGGGCACCCTCGCGGACCTTGAAGTTCGCCACCGACTTCCGGGCCTTCACCATGACCGGCCTCTGGCCGGAGATCGTGGTGAGGGTCGAGATCACGGTGTCCCGGAACTCGGGCTTGAGCTTCTGGTTCTCGAGGTGCTTGCCCACCCCGACATTGACGACGATCTTCTCGAGCGTCGGCACCTGATGCGGATTCTTGAGACCGAACTCCTGCATCAGCTTGGGCGAGATCTCGTCTCGGAGCTTCGCCTGGAGTCGGGGGGTGTTCGTCTGGGCGACCATCATCGTCGTCGTTCCTTTCCGAGGGGTGGCCGGCATGCGGCCCGGTCCCCCACCGGTCGTTCACTCAGCCCTTGCGGGGGCCCCGGAGGACATGAAGTTCCTTGCCGCCGCGGACGGCGACGCGAACCTTGCTGCCGTCGGGACGGGATTCGAACCGGACCCGGCTCGCCTTCCCATCAACGACGGGGCTGACGTTGGAGATGTGGATGGGCATCTCCTGCTCGATGACACCGCCCTGCGGACGGGTCTGAGTGGGCTTGAGGTGCCGCTTCCGGATGTTCACACCAGAGACCACGACCCGATCGCTGGCGGTGTCGACGGAGAGGATCTCCCCGACCTTCCCACGATCGTTGCCCGCGGTCACGATGACCTGATCACCTCGCTTGACGTGACGTGCCATAGTCAGACGACCTCCGTGGCCAGGGACACGATCTTCATGTAGTTCTTCTCCCGCAGCTCGCGAGCCACGGCTCCGAAGATGCGCGTGCCCTTCGGGTTGCCGTCCGCGTCGACGATGACGCAGGCGTTGGAGTCGAACCGGACGTAACTGCCGTCGGCGCGACGGGTCGGGTACTTGGTCCGCACGATGACGGCCTGCACCTTGTCGCCGGCCTTGATGTCCGCGTTGGGCAGGGCCTTCTTCACCGTGCAGGTGACCCGGTCACCGACGCCGACCGCGATGCGGGTGAACTTGCCGCGGGCGGTGGACATGCCCTTCGTGCCGATGACCATCGCGACCTTGGCGCCGCTGTTGTCGGCCACGTCGAGCCTTGATTCCTTCTGGAGCATCGCTGGGATCCGGATTCGGTGCCGGACGGTCCGGCACGTGGTGCGTGGGGTTCTCGGATGCCGACCCGCGGGTCGGCGGGATCACTCGGAGCCGATCGCCTTCTCGACGACGCGGGTGAGGATCCAGGACTTGGTCTTGGAGATCGGACGGCACTCCGCCACCTCGACGCGGTCGCCGGTGTGGCTCTCGTTGTTCGCGTCGTGGACCTGGAGCACGGTCCGCCGCTTGATGTACTTGCCGTACTTGGGGTGCCGCGCGGAGTACGCGATGACCACCTTGCGGGTCTTGTCGCGGGCGTCGCTCGCGACGATGCCGATGCGGCGAGGGGCGTTCTCGTGGACGACGATGTCTGACGCGTGAGTCATGGTGGGTTCCGTCTCGGGCGCGAGGCCGTGGTTCAGGCCTCGGTCGCCGCGGTGCGGCGTCGGGCGTTTCGCTCGGTCATCAGCCGGGCGATGTCCTTCTTGATCCTGGCGAACTGGGAGGTGTCCTCGATCTTCTCGGTCACCGCCTGGGTGCGAAGCTCGAAGTGACGGCGCTTGAGCCGCTCGATCTCGACGTCGAGCTCCTCGTCATTGAGCTTTCGGACTTCCTTGGGGGTCATCACTGGACTCCGTGGTCTTCTGGACGCGGTTGCTGGCGGGATGGATCACACCGCGAGGCGGCGACCGACGAACCGGCAGCGAACCGGCATCTTCTGGGCGATACGAGCGAAGGCCTGCTTCGCGAGGTCCTCGGGCACGCCGGCGATCTCGTAGAGCACCGTGCCCGGGTAGATCCGGGCGGCCCAGTAGTCGACGTCGGCCTTTCCCTTGCCCATTCGGGTCTCGAGGGGCTTCTTCGACACGGGCTTGTCCGGGAACACCCGGATGTAGATCTTGCCCTGACGGCGAAGGAAGTGCTGGGCGGCGATACGACCGGACTCGATCTGACGCGCGGTCAGCCAGTGCGGCTCGAGGGCCTGGAGGCCGTAGTCGCCGTAGGCGACATAGTTGCCGCGGGTCGCGGTGCCTCGCAACTTTCCTCGCTGCTGCTTCCGGAACTTGGTTCTCTTGGGCAACATCGGCATCGGGGTTCACTCCGTCGGGCGTCGGCCCGTCAATCGCTCGTCCTGTGGTGAAGGATCGTTCGGAAGGTTCGAGAGAGCAGGAATCAGCGGCGACCGCGAGCCCGGGCGCGTCCGCCTGCGGCGGTCGTCTGGACGCTGGAATCCTCGACGTGGTCCCCGAAGAGACCCTTGTAGACCCAGACCTTGACGCCGATGATGCCGTAGGTGGTACGGGACTCGGCGAGGGCGTAGTCCACATTCGCCTGAAGGGTGGACAGCGGGATCGAGCCCAGTCGGGTGTCGAACTTGCGGCTCATCTCGGCACCGCCGAGTCGGCCGGAGACCTGGATGCGGATGCCCTTGGCGCCGTTCTGCATCGCCGACTCGCACCGCTGCTTGAGCACCCGGCGGAAGTTGCCCCGCTTCTTCATCGCCTCGGCGACGGTCTCGCCGATGAGGGTCGCGTCGATCTCGGGGTTCTTGATCTCGATGATCTTGATGACCACCTTGCGGCCGGTCAGGGCCTGAAGATCGCGGGTGAGGCTCTCGACCTCGGCCCCCTTCTGGCCGACGACCTGCCCCGGACGCGCGGTCCGGATGATGACGGTCAGTTCCTCACGCGTCCGCTCGAGGAAGATGTCGGAGACCGCCGCGAAGGGTGGCGTCCGGTTGAGCCGCTTGTCCACGTACTTGCGGATCCGGTAGTCCTCGACGAGAAGCTCGCCGAAGAGCGCCTTGGGCGCGAACCACCGCGACTTGTGAGTCTCGGTGATGCCGACGCGGTATCCGAACGGGTGGGTCTTCTGTCCCATGGTGTGCTCGCTACCGGGCGAGAGGCCCGGGGTGTTCGATCGAGAGAGTGCTTCGAGAGGGCGATCAGCCGGCCTTGGGACCGACCTCCACGTGCAGGTGGCTGGTGCGCTTCTTGATGGGATGCGCCCGGCCGCGGTCCTTCGGCTGGAACCGCTTGATGGTCGGCCCCTCGTCCACCCAGGTACGGGTCACGACGAGATCGGCCGGGTTGGCGTCCTTCTCCTCAGCGTTCGCGATGGCGCTCTTGAGGACGGCCTTGAGGTACCACGCACCACGCCGCTTGCTGAAGTCCAGCGTCGTGAGCGCCTTGTCCACCGGCAGGCCGCGGACCATGTCGGCCACGAGGCGAGCCTTGCGGGGGGCGATGCGTGCGAATCGATGGGAGGCGGTGTAGGCCATGGCTGGGTTCCTGTTCCCGACGGATCACCGTCCGGACTTGATGCCTTCCTTCTTGTTCGTATGACCGCGGAAGAGCCGGGTCGGGCTGAACTCGCCGAGCTTGTGCCCCACCATGTCCTCGGTGCAGAACACCTCGTTGAACGCCCGACCGTTGTGGACCTCGAAGGTGACGCCCACGAACTCCGGAACGATGGTGCAATCCCTGGCCCAGGTGCGGATCGGCCGGCGATTGCCGGACTCCTGGGCCTTCTCCACCTTGCGGTAGAGCTTCTCGTCGACGTAGGGACCCTTCTTGAGCGACCTGGACATGCGTGCTTCCGTGAGTCGTGTCCGCCGGATGGCGGGGATGAGTCGAGGACGGTGACGGATCGGATCGACCCGGCACGAGGAGAGGACTTCCGTCAGAGCTTGAGCTGTCCGTAACGGACCGACTTGCGGCGACGGATGATGCGGGCGTCGCTGCTCTTGCCGCGACTTCGGGTGCGACCACCCTTGGCCTGGGTGCCGGCGGCGTTGGAGGGCTCCTGTCCGCCCTTCGACTTGCCGTCGCCACCGCCGTGCGGGTGACAGTGATGGCTCATCGCCACGCCGCGGGTGCGGGGACGGCGACCGAGCCAGCGAGCGCGTCCGGCCTTGCCGAGGACCACGTTCTGGTGGTCGGGATTGCCGAGGACGCCGACCGTCGCCCGACACTCGACCGAGACCTGCCGGATTTCGCCGGAGGGCATCACGATGGTGGCCCAGCGACCTTCCCGGTTGGTCAGGCGGGCACCGACGCCGGCGGACCGGCAGAGCTTGCCACCGCCACCCGGCTGCATCTCGACGCAGTGCACGGTCAGACCGGTCGGGATGTGCTTGATCGGCATGCAGTTGCCGGGGCTCGGCTCGACCGCGTTGGCACTGGAGACCACCACATCGCCGTCGGTCACGCCCTTGGGGGCCGGGATGTACCGAAGGGTGCCGTCCTCGTACTTCAGGAGGGCGATGTGGCAGGACCGGTTGGGGTCGTACTCGATCCCGATCACGGTCGCCGGCATGTCGTCCTTGCGACGCTTGAAGTCGATCTTGCGATAGCGACGCTTGTGCCCGCCACCTCGACCGAGGACCGTGATCTTGCCCTGGTTGTTGCGGGCACCGGTCTTCGGCTTGGGAAGGAGCAGGGACTTCTCCGGGGTCTTCTTGGTGACCTCGGCGTGCATGTTGACCGACGCGTTCCGGCGTCCGGGGGTGGTCGGCTTGTAGACGCGAATGGGCATGGGGTCTCGTCCTCTCGGTCGACCGGGGGTCGACGTTCGGGCGTGTCCTCGATGTCCGGCGGGCCCCCAGGAGGGGCACCTGACCGGGTCAGGTCGGGGGGTCAGATCAGGTCGATGCGGTCCTCAGGGTGCAGCTTCACGATGGCCCGCTTGATGGTGCCGCCGGTGACGGTGCCGTATCGCATCCGCCGGGACGAGCCCTTGCGGTTCTGCGTGGCGACCGACACGACGCGGACGCTGAAGAGCGACTCGACGGCCTTGCGGATCTCGTCCTTGGTGGCCCGCCGGTCGACCTCGAAGGCGTAGCGGTTGTGCTCCGCACTGTCGACGGTCGCCTTCTCGGTCACGAGGGGCTTTCGGATGACGTCGGTGGCATGCATGTCAGGCGACTTCCTTCTCGGTGTCAGACTCGGCGTCGGCCGAACCGGCGAAGCACGAGCCGTCCAGGAACGACTCGAAGCCCGCCCGGTCGATCACCAGGTAGCGGTGGTTGAGAAGCTCGAAGGCGTTGAGCTGGTCGACCCGGATCGTGTCGACGTTGGCGAGGTTCCGGGCCGAGAGGGCCGCGGTCCGGTTCGCCTTGTCGAGGGCGACGAGACAGGTGCGGTCGATGCCGACCGCCGCGAGGATCGCGGCCATGTCGCGGGTGCGGGGCGTCTCGAGGGCGAGATCGCTCATCACCTTGACCTCGCCGTCGACGAGCTTCGCGAGCAGCGCGTTGCGGTTGGCCAGACGACGCATCCGCTTGGTCAGGCTGGTGCGGAAGTCCTCGCGGGTCCGGGTCTTCGCCCAGGCGTGACCGCCGCCCTTGCGGATCGGGGTGCGGACCGGGCCGGAGCGGGCGTTGCCGGTGCCCTTCTGCTTGTAGAGCTTGCGGGTCGAGCCGGCGACGCGGCCACGGCTCTTGGTGCGAGCCGAGCCCTGACGCTGGTTGCCGTGGGTGATGACGTACGCCTGCTTGAGCAGGGCGAATCGGATGTGACCGCCGAGGTTCGCGGGGTCCACCGTGATGGTGTCCACCTGCTTGCCGGCCCGGTCGAGGACCGGAACTTCCATGGACGGAAGCGGCTGGTTGGAGTCGTGCTCGATGGTGTCGAGGTCGCTCATGGGGTTCCTTGCTCCGGGGCCTCGATGGCTGATCCGGGTGCCGGACGGTCCGGCGTTCGCCTCCCCCTCCCGTCGCCGGTCACAACTGGACGGCGGGTAGGGTTCGACTCGGTTCCGATGCCCTTTCCCGAGCCGCCTTCGTCATCACGATCGGGGCGTCCGGTGTCGGGCGAGGTTGTCGTGACCCGGTGGTTCCCGTGATCGCCCGCATGATGCGGACGGGGCCTTCCGGATCAGCCGGGCATCCGAACCCGGCTGTGAAGATCGATCAGGCTTCGGACTGCACCCGCGCCTTCGACTTGTAGAGCCGAACGGACGGGCGAATGTAGAGATCGCCGCCGTTGGGACCGGGGACCGGGCCCTTGACGACGAGGAGGTTCTTCTCAGGATCGGCGTGGATCACGTCGAGGCTGCGGACCGTGACCCGCTCGGCCCCCATGTGACCGGCCATCCGCTTGCCCTTCTTGGGCTTGGGGCCGGTACCGAGGTTGGTGGCATGTCCACCGATCGAACCGGCGGAGCGGTGCTTCCGCTCGACGCCGTGGCTGTCCTCGAGACCCGCGAAGTTGTGACGCTTCATCGGCCCCTGGAAACCCTTGCCCTTGCTGGTCCCGACGACGTCCACGAACTTCACGCCCTCGAGGTCGGCGACCGTGATGGTCTGGCCGAGTTCGAACGCCTCCGCCTCGGAGTCGTCGGTGACCCGGAACTCCCGATGGAACCGCTTCGGCGCGGTCTTCGCCTTGGCGTCGTGGGCGATCTGCGGAATCGCGACCCGACGGGCCTTGGCATCCTCGAAGCCGAACTGCACCGCGGCGTACCCGTCGGAGACCTCGGTCTTGACCTGGGTCACCACGCACGGGCCGGCCTCGATGACGGTCACCGGGATGTTGGCACCCTCGTCGGTGAACCAGCGGGTCATCCCGACCTTGCGGCCCATGATGGCGATGTTCTTGCAGGAAGCCATGATGCGTTCGTTCCGAGAGCGAGGGGTGCGGACCAGAGGTCGAGGACGTGGTCGGAGTCGAGAGACGCGAATCGGGCCGCGAATCCGTCGAGGACGGTCGCGACCCGAGAAGGGATCAGGCCTTGATCTTGACGAAGACGCCCGCCGGAACCACGAGGCGGTTGAGGGCCTCGACGGTGCGATGGTTGGGCTCGGTGATGTCGATGATGCGCTTGTGCGTGCGGATCTCGAACTGCTCACGCGACTTCTTGTCGATGAACGGAGACCGGTTCACGGTGTAGATCTCGCGTCGAGTCGGCAGCGGCACGGGGCCGGCCACGCGGGCACCGGTCCGCTTCGCGTGATCGACGATCTCGCGGGCAGACGCATCGAGGGCCTGGTGGTCGTAGGCCTCCATCCGGATTCGAATCTTGCCGCCGGTCATGCCTGGTGCGTTTCCGAGTGACGACTGAGACGGGCGAGCCGGATCGATCGATCCGCCCCGCCCAGGGTGAAGTGGGTCGGGTGACGAGAACGGGCGACGAAGGCGGCATCAGTCAAAGTGCCGTTTTCGACGCGCGAACCGCGAATGGTACTGATTCCCCGGCGGCTGTCAACGGCCCCGGGGAAGGAATCCGCCGGCTCCCGCGACATCGGTCCCTTCACGGGCCGCTGCGAGGGTGGCGGGCCCGAGGCGCTTGGCCGCGGTCGGGGCCGACCGGAACCTTCTACCATGGACCCTTTGCAGTCGGTCCTCATCCGCGGGGATCAGCCCCGCGGCGGATCGCCACCAGCGTGCTCGGAGAATCCGCATGCCCGTCCGACCCCGTCCGGCCCGCCGTCATCCCGGCGTCCCGGCCGCCCTCCCATTCCTGCTCGCACTCCTCGTCGCCGGCCCGGCCCTCGGATCGGGGGCCCAGGCCGCGCCCGCCCCTCCCGCCGCCGCCGATCCGGACCGGCTGGTGGTGAACCGCTC
>JAUIHC010000513.1 GCA_030432455.1 Phycisphaerae bacterium
TGGGAATCTGGCAGGAAAGTACGCCATCCGCATCAACGACCAGTGGCGGGTCGTGTTCGGATGGGACGGCGAACACGCCTTCGATGTCGCGATCGTGGACTACCACTGAATCGGACCGACACTCGATCTCCGCGGGAACCTGAACGCCGACCGCCTGAGACGCCGGGCCCCTCCTCCGACCTCCTCCGACCTCCTCCGAAACGCCCCGACCCGATCGGACCCCGTCATGCTGCCTGAAGAACGCATTCCAACGCACCCAGGCGAGATCCTGCTCGAGGACTTCCTCGTCCCGATGAACGTCACTCAGATCGAGCTGGCGACGCATCTCGGCATCCGCGTGCAGCGGATCAACGAGATCGTGCGCGGCAAGCGGGGCGTGACCCCCGAGACCGCCTGGCTCCTTGCCGGCGCTTTCGGAACCACGCCCCAGTTTTGGATGAACCTCCAGGTGATGCACGACCTCGCAGCGACCCGCCCCGATCGCGAGATCCGCCCCGTCCGGGAGTGAGCAGATCTCTTCCGGCGCTTCCTCGAACAAGACGCGGCCCCGGTCCTAATGGACCGGGGCCGCGGTTCGGTGATCGGACACTTGGAATGAAAGAAGCGAACGCCGTGGTCAGGCCACCCGCGGCGCCGCAGGCGAGTGCTGCGAGACCGCCGACACCCGGAACGGCCGGTGCCGCCTCACTCCCCGTCGTCGGCGCTCCGAGTCCGCCCGAACCACAGCCAGTGGAAGGTCGCGGTGATGTCGTCCACGATCACGAGGATCGCGGGCAGCACGAGCAGGGTGAGGATCGTCGAACTCATGAGTCCCCAGGTGATCGAAATCGCCATCGGCACGAGGAACCGCGCCTGGAAACTGGGCTCCAGCATGAGCGGGGTCAGACCGAGCACGGTCGTCGCGGTCGTGAGCAGGATCGGCCGCAGTCGTCGGCGACCTGCATCGACCAGTGCCTCCTGAAGCGGCATGCCCGCGCGGCGGTTGCGGTTGAGGAACTCGACGAGGATCAGCGAGTTGTTGACCACCACGCCCGCGAGCGCCACCACGCCGATCAGGCTCAGGAACGTGAGGTCGAAGCCGAGGATCCAGTGGCCCCAGACCACGCCGATCAGCGAGAACGGAATCGCGAGCATGACCGCGAACGGCTGCAGATAGCTTCCGAAGAGCCACGCGAGGATGACGTAGATCATCACGCACGCCGCCAGCATCGCGACCGGCAGCGACTCGAACGCGTCGTAGACGTCCTGCTGCCGACCGCCGATGTCGATGTTGACCGTCGGATGCGTCGCGCGGATCTGCTCCAGTGCCGGTCCCATCGCCGCGGTCACCGACTCGGGACTCGTGAACGGATCGACATCGGCGGTCACCGTCACCGCCCGCTCCCGGTCGATGCGACGCACCACCGAGTTCGCCTCGCCCTCGCTCACCACCGCGATCTCGGAGAGCGGGATCGACCGACCGTCCATCGTCGTGACCCACAGGTCCTCGATCCGCCCGATCGATCGTCGCGCCGACTCGTCGAGCACGATGCGGACGTCGATGTCCTCGCGATCGGCGCTGAAGACATGCGCCTCGAGACCGTAGACCGCCCCGCGGACCTGACGCGCGACGTCCCGCACGTCGATCCCCAGCGAGGAGGCGGCTCCGACCAGCGAGATGCGGAGCTCCCGCAGTCCGACCTCATCGTCGTCGGCGATCCCGTAGACCCCCTTGAACGTCGCGAGCAGCGCCTGCACGTCCGCGACCGCCGCATCCACCGACGGACCGTCGTCGCCGGTGACTTCGTAGGTGATCGCCGCCCCGCCGGGCCCGCCGTCGATCTCGCGCCAGGTGATCCGCTCGGCTTCGGAGAGATCGCCCGCTGCCGCCCGCACCGCCTCGATCACCTCGGGGCTCGGGCGGTCGCGGTCCTCGATCGGCGTGAGCTCGAAGAAGATCTGCGCGATCGAGGTCGAGGCCGGATCCGCCAGCCCGGTCTGGACATCGAACGCCTGCCCGGCGGAGAGGCTGGTGTAGACGACCTCGGGCTGCGTCCGGGCCGCGTCCTCGATGCGGCGGGCGAGGGCGCGGGTCGCCTCGATCTCGGTCCCCGGCGGCATCCGCACATCCACCACCACGTTCTCCGCGTCGTCCACGGGCAGGAACACGAACTCGACGCGACCACCGCTCACCATGCCCATCGAGATCGCCAGCACCGAGAGCGCGATCGAGGTCGCGACCCAGCGGAACCGCACCGCGAGGGTCGCGATGCGACCG
>JAUIHC010000514.1 GCA_030432455.1 Phycisphaerae bacterium
GGCGATGGGCTCGTCACTCACGCGATCAGCCTCCGGTCACGCGAGTGTCGTCCGAACGCTCGAGCGGCGTCCGGCCCGGCACCGGCACCCCCGGGTTCTTCATCTCGGCGAACTCCATGACCTCGGGCATGAGGTCCTGCGTGCTGTTGAGCGCCTCGTCCCAGGTGATGACCTTGCCGGTGTAGGCGGCCTCGCGGCCCATGATCGCGGTGAGGGTGCTCTCGGCGATCCGCTGCCCCTCGTTGAGGTACGCGCCGGTGCCTCGGATCGACGCCTGCAGGTCGATGTGCTCCTGCACATAGGGGTTCTTCTGACCGCCCTTGAACCGCCAGGCGTTCGGGCCGGTGATGAGGGCCCGGCCGGACGAGAGCGTCGCGCCGCCTTCGGTGCCGGTGATGATCTCCTCGACCCGCCCGTCGGTGCCGACCTGCTGCCGACACATGCTGAAGGCGAAGCGGTCGTCGGGATAGGCGTATTCGAGGCCGAAGTGGTCGAAGATGTGGCCGTAGTCGTCGCCGGTCCGAGCCTGACGGCCGCCGACGCCGAACACCTTCTCCGGCGTGGACTGGAACGCCCAGTTGATGACGTCGAGGTTGTGGACGTGCTGCTCGACGATGTGGTCGCCGGAGAGCCAGGTGAAGTAGAGCCAGTTGCGGATCTGGTTCTCCATGTCGCTGCGGGACGCCTCGGGCGAGACGTTCCAGAGACCGCCCATGTTCCAGTAGCACCGACCGGCGACGAGCTTGCCGATGTCGCCGCGATGCAGACGCTCCATCGCCTCGAGGTAGCACTTCTCGTGCCGCCGCTGGGTGCCGGCCACCACCGACTGCTTGTTGGCCGCGGCGAGCGCCGCCGCCTCCATCACCTGCCGGATCCCCGAGCCGTCCACCGCGACCGGCTTCTCCATGAAGACATTCTTCCCACCCTCGACCGCGGCCTGGAAGTGCTGCGGGCGGAAGCCCGGGGGCGTCGCGAGGATGACGATGTCGCAGTCGGTGTCGATGACGCCCTGGAAGGCGTCGAAGCCGGTGAAGCGACGGCCTTCCGGGACATCCACCCTCGACTCGTCGAACTTCTTGAGGTTCGCGAGGCTCGAGTTGAGGCGATCGACGAAGAGGTCGCCCATCGCCGTGATTCGGACATCCGGACCGGCTTCGAGCGCGTTCACCGCGGCACCGGTGCCGCGACCGCCGCACCCGATGACGCCGACCCGCAGCTCCTTCTCGGCACGGCCGAGACGACTGGCGAAGGCGGGCGCGGCCAGCAGGGACGGCGCGGCGGCGGCGAGGCCGGCGGCGCGGACGAAGTCACGACGATCGAGGGAGTGGTTGGTCATGGGAGAGTGGCAGGAGAGAGAGAATGAAGAATGAAGAATGAAGAACGGCGAACGGAGAATGAGATTCGCGTCAGTCGGTGGAGCCGCCGTCGCGGATGCGGTCCATGCGGTCGGCGACATCGGTCAGCCAGGCACGGTCGCCGCCCTGGATCTCGGCGGTCATCCAGCCGTCGTAGCCGATCTCCGAGAGCGCCGTCATCACGGCGGGCCAGTCGCAGTCGCCCTCGAGCAGCTTGACGCCGAAGCCCGCCCAGCGGCCCTCCTTGTCGAGCTTCTGGCGACTGTACTCCTTGACATCGACCTTCCTGATCCGCGGGCCGAGCACGCGGATCCACTGCTCGGGCCAACCGTACGCCACGATGTTGCCGACATCGAAGTACCAGCCGACCCGGTCGCTCTGGAAGGAGTCCACATAGTCCGCCGCCTCGCGGGGGCTGAGCAGGAAGTTGTTCCAGACATTCTCGAAGACGATGTCGATCTCCGCCTTCTCGGCGTCGGGCAGGACCTGCAGGATCGACTCCCGCGAGAGGCGCCACGCGTCGGCGTACGACATGCCCTTGTTGACGACCGCGGGCACCACCAGCACCGACGACGCGCCGTACGCCTTCGCGTCGGCGATCGCCTCGCGGATCGCGGCGATGCACCGGTTCCGCACCGCCTCGTCGGGATGGTTGAGCGGACTTCCCCAGTGCTCGCTGCACACGACCCCGTGGATCGGAAGCCCGGTGGCATCGCGGGCGGCGACGACCTCCTCGATGCTCCACCCGTTGGGGCTCGGAAGCTCGACGCCGTCGAAGCCCAGCTCCTTCAGCAACCGGAACTTGTCCTCGAGGGTCTTCCCCTCGCCGACCATCTCGATCTTGACGGCCTTCTTCACCTCGGCGTGGGCCGCGGCGACCGGCGAGAGCAGCGCGGCC
>JAUIHC010000052.1 GCA_030432455.1 Phycisphaerae bacterium
CCGAGAAGATCGCCGAGAAGACTGGCCGAGACTGCGGATGTGCCAAGCGGAAAGACTGGCTCAATCGAGCCGTGCCGTTCAAGACGGAGCCTTGATCCAATTCCTCCGCCATCCACCGCCATCCACCGCCACGCCGAGGATCCGGAGTCTGATCCTTGGATCCACTCCGACTCGTCAGTAGGATGAACGTCTGGTGGTCGTGTTTCGGCTGCTGAAACTTCAACGGAGATAAACAGTGAAAAACTACGCCATGCCCGCCGCCATTGCCTTCCTCGGCCTTGGCCTGATGTCCATCGGATTCAACCTCAACGGCAATCAGGCCAACGCGACGCCCGCAGTGTTCAACGCTGGGCCGGGCGAGCCGACGATCGTGTGGTACGACAGTCATCGAGTGGGTGGGGGCAGTTCCCAGACTTCTGTCTTGCTGCTCCGTGGATGGTCAGATGGGACGATTGAAGCCCGCCAGCGATGGTGGGACTGGGATCGAAATGGCGGCTACTGCGACGGCCAAGGCGAAGGATTAGACAACTCGAACGACCCTCCCTGTGACGGTTTCTCCGGGTGGTTTGTCATCTCCAGCCCCAACGAAGGCCTGAACGCCGCCGCCGACATCAACTTCGACTCGCGTGTCGATGCGGCTGACCTCGGTCAACTGCTCGCCGCGTGGGGCGACGCTCCTCGGAACGACTACCCGCCCTCGGACTGCCCCCTTGGCCTGATCCCCTGACCGGCGAGCGAGGGGCTCGTGGAGGGGCTTACTTCACTACCGCAGTAGGTTCCTCCACGACACCCCCGGTAGTCGCTAGACTCACCTCCGGTTCCATACAACGGCGGTCGAAACCCGCCTAGAAGCACCAGGAACGTCGTCCGAGTGACCACTGACCGGTCTACGAAACCGGCGGTTGAAGGTTCGAGCCCTTCCACTCGCGTTCCACGACCCCCGTTCCTCTGGACGGGGGTTGTTCGTTCCACGACGCATGAAGGTGGCTGCGGACCGGGGGGACTCGACCAACTTCCCGGTCGCGTGTCCGCGGCGTCCTGTCCCCCGATCGGGGGGGGCGGCGACATCCTTTCTCGTCAATCTCCGACACGGTCATTGCCTCGATCGCGTCTCCGCGTCATGGTGGGAGGGGTTCCTCATCCCGGCCCCGTCGTGGCCGCTTCGTTCCCATCCCACAAGGAGAGACCAGACACGACCATCGCATCATCGCTGCGGTCAGCAGCCCCCGTCCCGTCCAAGGGTGGCGTCACCGCCTTCCTTCTGGCAGGCATCGTGTTGGCGACCCCAAGCCTCACCTCCGCCGCCTCGACGTTCGCGACCTTCGACTCGACCACCTCGGGCTCGCTGAACGGCGTGAACTTCGCCGTCTCAAGCCTTTCTGGTGCCTCCATAGACACGGGTGACTTCTCCGGGGGCGACTGGAACAACGCGGGCAGCCAGAGGTATCTCGACTACAACCAGAGCGCCACCAGCACCATCACGATCAACTTCGCCTCTGCCGTGTCGAATCTGGAGATGTACCTGTACTACTTCCGCGGCGACAACAATGGTTTTGGTGATGGCTACAACTCGTACACCTTCAGCGAATCGTTCTCTGTCACCGGCGGGATGACCGGTGTCTCGATCTCGGGAGCGACGCTCGACACCTCCTCGGTCACCTTCGCGAGCGGCGTTCTGTCGTTCACCGGGTCGGTGACGAGTCTGACCATCACCACGACCGGCACCGCGACCGGGGGGTTTGCGGGGTTCACGATGGCTCAGGGTGCCGCGCCGCCTGCGGTCCCCGGCCTTGCGGGTCTCGGCACGCTCGCGGGCGTGTCACTCGCGGGGCGTCGCCGCCGCCGCTGATCCCCCCGCTCCCGACAGCCTCGCATTCGTTCCCATCGCCCCGGACCTCTGGTCCGGGGCGATGTGGTTGCGTGCGAATCGGAGATCCGCTGTTCAAGGTCGGATCCCACGGCGACATGTCGCCTCGATGACGGCAGGCGGCGGGCGAGTCGATCTCCGGGTTCCCGAACCGCAGGCTCACCCCTCGCTGTCCCGGAAGACGAGCGTTGCGTCTTCCGGGACGGGATCTCTGCCGAATACCCGGAAGCCCCTGATGTGGACATTGACTCGGGAAGCTGATCCCGCAACCTTGCCGGAGCGGTGTCCCAACCTCCGCGAATCGAACAAGGTTCCCCACACTCGTCCCCCCTCCAAGGAGATTCCATCATGACCGTGCCGTCGTTCCCTACGCGTCCTCGATCCAAGACCATGATCGGCCTCGCCATCGCGGCCAGCCTTTCGGCCGTGACCACCGCCTCGGCGGGCGTGGTCGGATACGGCGGCCCGACGACCATCAACAGCGGTTCTAACACGAACACACAGTCCAGCTTTCCTGTGGCCTTCGCGTTCACCACCGCAACCTCGGAGTCGCTGGGGAGCCTTGGGTTCGCGCTGAACACCTCGTCGAACTTCACGGCGGACATCCTCCTCTACGAATTCGCGGGAAGTGCCCTGAGCGGCGAGTTCAACCACAACACCGCGACGGCGAGCCAGTCTTGGTCCGTCTCCGCAACATCCCAGGGCTCGAGTGCAGCGTGGTACTCGTTCGACCTGTCCAGCACGCCCACCCAGGTGGACGCGAACAAGACATACGTGCTGGTCTTCAAGCTCTACCTAGGCTGGACTCCCATCCATTTCGCCAGCGGCGCCTCCGCGGTCGGCGATGCAGGCTGGAGTACCTTCGGCAGCACGGCGGGTTCGTACACCTATAATGGGGGCGGTAACCAGTGGGTTGCGTCAAGCATCGGCTGGAACCTCACCTTCGGCGCCAGCACCCCCGCCGTCCCCGGTCCCGGAATCGCGATGGCGGCCGGCCTCGGTCTCGCGGGCATGCGTCGCCGCCGCCGCTGATCCCCCCGCTCCCGACAGCCTCGCATTCGTTCCCATCGCCCCGGACCTCTGGTCCGGGGCGATGTGGTTGGGAGGCTGCCGTGGCATCCCGGGCGTCCCCCTCGAACATGCCCTCCCCGATTGCAGCCGACGGTGCGGACCACGCGGACCGGTGTTCCCGGACCACCGTGGCGTCGATCGACATTCACGCCTCCCGCGAGACATCCCAAATCACCGGCATGCCCACCCCTGCGCCCCTTGAACGGATCGGTCGTCTCGGTAGGGTGTCCGAATGCGCAGATTCATCAGCTCATCGTGCCTCGTGCTCGCCGCCGGCGCTCCGGCCGCGTTCGCCGGCGACATCCTCTTCGAGCGGATCACCGACGGCATCGCGTGGGATGTCTCGGACGACGGCTCGATGGTGGTCGGTGCGGACATCGCCACCGGCGGATTCATCTGGACCCGGGACGGCGTGACCTCGATCGGGCAGGTCGCCGGAATCGCGGCGAGCGGCGACGGATCGTTCATCGCCGGAGACACCTCGGGCCCGGTCGGCAACTCCGCCGGTCGATACGACGCCATCGACGGCTGGAGCGTGTTCGGATCGCTCGGATCCGGCGGCTGCGGATCGGATCTCTCGAGCGCCTACGACATCAGCGACGATGGCCAGCGGGCGGTCGGACTCGGGTGGCAGGGGTGCAACGCCCGGGCGTTTCTCTGGTCCCCGGTCGGCGGCATGATCGCGATGCCGCAGTCGGGCCCGTTCTCCAGCCGGGCCAACACCATCTCGGGTGACGGCCGCGTCATCGGAGGCTGGGACGAGGCGAGCAACGGCATGCGTCGCGCCGCGGTCTGGACGGAGAACGCGAAGACCGGAACCTGGAGCGAGACGCTCCCGCTCGCGGGCCAGCCCGGCAACCTGCCGGGCTTCGGCGAGGTCTCGGGCTCGAACGCCGATGGATCGATCCTGGTGGGATTCGCGACGGGGAACACCGACGCGTCGTCCGGCGCCTTCATCGTCCGCGACTCGAAGAACCTCGACTTCATCGGCCTGTTGCCGCCGCAGTCCCAGCCCGTGGTCGGCGGGCTCATCGACACCACCGAGGGTGGCGACTTCATGGTCGGCTTCCAGCGGGAGGGATTCGGCGGCTTCCAGTCGTTCCGGGCCACCTACTGGACGCCGGACGGCGGCTATCAGGAACTGAAGCCGTACCTGAACGAACTCGGCGCGAACATCCCCGACCAGTTCGTGCTGGCGGTGGCGAACTCGATCAGCGACGACGGCCGCGTGATCTGCGGCTGGGGCTACGAGGGCGCCTTCTTCTTCCAGGAGGCGTGGGTCGTGGTGCTCCCCGGCGCGGATGTGCCGTGCCCCGCCGATCTCGACGGCAACGGCATCGTGGACGGCGGCGATCTGGGTCTCCTGCTCGCCGCGTGGGGCACCGCCGACGAAGTCGCCGACCTCGACGGCAGCGGACTCGTGGACGGCGCCGATCTCGGACTGATCCTCGCCTCGTGGGGGCCGTGCGCCTGATCCGAGTCTCGCGCCGTCGATTCCGAGCGTGACCTCCGCCGCTAGACTCGCCCGCATGTCGGACGTGTCCAAGCCTCTTCCCGAGCCCTCGAACCACGCCGCGATCGCGGCGGAACTGGGGGTCGCGGCAGCCGCGGCGAAAGCGGGCGATCGTCAGGCGGCGATGGATGTCGTCGAGCGGCTCTCCAACCTCGATCCCGTGCCCGTCGCGGCGCACCGCATGGCGGCCCAGCTCGCGGCCGCGGAGGGTGATGCGCCCGAGGCGCTGCGACGACTGGAGTTCGCGCTCGCCGCTCAGGGAACGCGAACCGCGAAGGACCTCGTCGATCTCGCCCAGTATGCGTGGACCGCGGGACGACTCGAGCGGGCGATCGAGATCCTCGACGAGATCCCGACGACCACCGACCCCCGTTCGAAGGCCGCCGCCCTGTTCCTTCGGGTCCGCTGCCTCGCCCGACTCGGGCGGATCGACGACGCCCGGGCCGCGATCCGCGACCTCACCTCGGTCGAAGGACGAGGACTGCGATCGCAGTGGCTCATCGCCGACGTCAACGCGGCGGCGGGCGATCACCTCGGCGCCCGCGACCGCTACGCCGCGATCCTGAAGGATCCGCGGGTCGCACCCCCGATCCGGCTGTCGGTGGCGTACGGGCTGGCGCGGGCGTGCGACCGGCTCGGGGACGCCGCCAACGCGTGGAAGGCGGCGGAGCTCGGGAACCGTCTGCTTGGATCGACCTTCGACGCCGCCGTCCACGCCCGGGAGACCGAGGCCCTGATCGAGTGGAGCACCCCCGAGCGGTTCGAGACGCTCGCTCGGGCATCGACCGCCGACGCCCGGGCCGTCTTCGTGGTGGGCCTTCCGCGAACCGGCACCTCGCTGGTCGAGCAGATCATCGCAAGCCATGCTCGCGGGGCCGGGGTCGGCGAGCGTCGCGACCCGATCCAGGCCGCCGCGAGGCTCGCCCATCGCCGAGGGACCGCGTTCCCCCAGTGCCTCGAGACGGCGACCGCGAACGACCTCGATGCGATCTCGATGCGGTACTCGGCGATGCTCGACGGCTCGGGGTTCGACGCCGATCGGATCGTGAACAAGGCTCTGGGTCTCGAGCGGGTGCTGCCGCTCATCGCGACGGCCTTCCCGGCGAGCCGAGTCGTGCTGGTCGAGCGGAATCCCCGCGACCAGATCCTGTCCTGCTTCCTCCATCAACTGCGGGGGGTCGGGCTCGAATGGGCGACGCGTCTGGAGGACCTCGTCGCGGCGCGACGGGACGCGGATCGTCTGGTCGCGCACCTCGAGGGCGTTCTGCCGATCCCCGTGCACCGGATCCGCTACGAGACGCTCGTGGCCGATCAGGAACGGGTCACCAACGATCTCCTCACGTTCCTCGAACTCGATCCCGACCCGGCGTGCCTGGCGTTCCACGAGCATCACCGCGCCGTGATGACGCCGTCGTTCGATCAGGTGAACAAGCCGCTCGCCGACACCGCGGTCGATCGCTGGCGGGCGTACGAGCAGTTCCTGGGACCGGTGGTGGCGGCATTCGGGGAGGGGTGAGGGGCGAGAGTCGAGGGGTGAGAATCCGCGAAGCCGACACGCTCCGCCATAAAGCGGGACAGGCGACATTTTCCATAAAGCGGGACAGGCGACATTTTCAAAGCGGGACCGACACGCTCCGCCATAAAGCGGGACAGGCGACATTTTCAATGCGGGACAGGCGACACTGTCACACGTTCTCTGGCGAGCACATGGAGCTGGTTGGCTGATGATCCTGATGAATGCCATCGTGATGCTGGTGACTGCTGCGATCGGGGCCGGAGCGTCCGATGACGCCGCGTCTCCCCGCTGGCTCCGGGGGAACACGCACACCCACACCCTCTGGAGCGACGGCGACGCCCCGCCGGAGACGGTCGTCGCGTGGTACGTCGATCACGGTTACGACTTCCTCGTGCTCAGCGATCACAACCTCGTGCAGAACGGCGAGCGGTGGTTCGACGTCTCCCCCGACGGGCGGCTCACGCCCGCGAAGGTCGAGGCGGTTCGAGATCGGTTCGGCGACGACTGGCCGGTGCTCGACCGGACCGACGCGGGCGGCGAGCGGATGCGGCTTCGCACGCTCGACGAACTCAAGGCGAGGTTCGACCGTCCGGACGAGTTCGTGCTCGTGCCCGGCGAGGAGGTCACCTCGGCGTTCCGCATGGCACAGGTGCACATCAACGCCTTGAACGTGGACGAAACGATCACGCCGCGACGGCCCGACGGCGTGCAGGCGACGATCCAGGCGATTCTCGACGCGATCATCGCGTGGGGCGAGGCGAACGACCGGCCGGTGCTCGCGCACATCAATCACCCGAACTTCCGCAAGTCGCTCGCGTCGGTGAACCTCGCGGAGATGCGGGGCGAGCGGTTCTTCGAGGTCTACAACGGGCATCGCAGCGTCGAGAACGAACGGATCGGCGATCGCCCCTCGACCGAGGAGATGTGGGATCGCGCCCTGGTGGCGCGTCTGCACGAGGGCGCGGGCGACGGCGGCATGCTCTACGGCATCGCGACCGACGACGCCCACGACCACTACGCGGCGAATGCGGTGTCGATTCCGGGGCGGGGATGGATCATGGTGCGGTGCGACCGGGTCGAACCCGACGCGATCATCGGGGCGATGCGCCGCGGCGACTGCTACGCCTCGAGCGGCGTCTTCCTCGACGATGTGCGACTGGAGGCCGATCGACTCGTGATCGACCCGGCGATCGTCGCGGATGCCGGCGAGGACGAGACCCTGACGATCGAGTTCATCGGAACGCGGGTGGCGGACGGCGTGCCGGGCGAGGTTGGCGAGGTGCTCTCGCGGGTGGTGCAGCCGCTTGGGTCGGGCGAGCCGTCGGTGTATCGGTTCGCCGGCGACGAGTTGTACGTCCGGGCGAGACTCACAAGCAGCCGCCCGCATCCGCGGCCCTACGCCTCAGGCGATCGAGAGATGGCATGGACGCAGCCGGTCCGGCGGTGAGGGTGGTGGCGGAGAGCCCCCTCCGCCCGCTTCGCGGGCACCTCCCCCGCACGCGGGGGAGGGGAATTGCGGGGGGCGCGCCGACAGCACGATTCCGCTCCCCCGTCTTCGGGGGAGCTGTCGCCGAAGGCGGGCAACTGAGGGGGCTTGCTCGACGGCTCAATCGTCTCGATCCGCCAAGACCTTTCGAACGTCCTTCGCGACGGCGTCCGCGTCCCGAAGCACCTCGGCATTCGAGTACCGCACCACCCGATAGCCACATCGCTCCAGATAGTGGGTCCGCTCGTCGTCGTATTGCTCTCGATATCGATGCGACTCCCCGTCGATCTCAATCACCAGCTTTGCTGCGATGCAGACGAAGTCCACGACGTACGGGCCGATTGGATGCTGACGACGAAAATGATGGCCGTTGATCTGACGCCGACGGAGCAACGACCAGAGCAGCCGTTCAGGCAGCGTGGTGTCGCGGCGGAGCTCGCGAGCACGTCGACGTCCATTCATGAGACGTCGCTTGTACCCCGCGTCGTCGCGATTTCTGAGTTTCACGAAGAAACGCAGTGGCGGTGACGAAAGTCACCGAGTCGGCCAAGTACCCCCTCCGCCCGCTTCGAGGGCACCTCCCCCGCACGCGGGGGAGGGGAATTGCGGGGGGCGCGCCGACAGCACGATTCCGCCCCCCCGTCTTCGGGGGAGCTGTCGCCGAAGGCGAGTGAGGGGGCTCCCACGACGACTCGGCGGCGTCGGAAAGTCACCGAGTCGGCCGAATGCCCCCTCCGCCCGCTTCGCGGGCACCTCCCCCGCTTCGCGGGGGAGGGGAATTGCGGGGCTTGCTCGACGGCTTGGCGGCAAGCGACACCCGCGAGGATTCGCCACCACCCCCCCGAATCGCCGACAATCCCCGTGTGACCCCCGCCCCGTCCGATCCCAATCCGACCGCCCCGCCGCTTTCGGCCTCCGACCTCGACGCCCCGACGCTTGACCGTGTGTCCAAGCTGCTCGACGCCGGGCGGCCCATTGACGCGGACGTGCTGCTTCGGGCCTCCGACCGGCGTCGCGGGGTATCCGACTCGCTCCGCCATAAAGCGGGACAGGCGACATTTTCCGGCGACGGCCGAAAAATGTCGCCTGTCCCGCTTTTCGACCCCGCGGTGTCCGACGATCCGGCCGCCTCTCTCCTTCGCGTGCGGATCGCCCTCGCTCGGCGCGATCCCGTCCGCATCGCCGCCGCCGTCGCCGCCCAGCTTCGCCTCACTCCCGCCCGCCCCGATCTTCGACTCGCCCTCGTCCGCGCCTGCTACGTGCTCGGCCGCCTCGACGACGGTCTCGACGCCGTGCAGTCGATCCGCATCCCCCCCACCCATCCGCTCACGCCCGAAGTCCGATGGTGGCACGCCCGGCTGCTCGTCCGGGCTCGCCGCGTCGATGACGCCCGGGCCGTTCTGGCGACCCTTGCCCGCCACCCCGGTGCCGCCCCGCTGGCCGAGGCGATCCTCGGCGACATCGAGATGCTCGACGGCGATCTCGAGGCCGCCCGCCGTCGCCTCGCCGCGCTCCTCGCCGATGACGCCGCCCCCATCCGAGCCCGCCGCGACGCCGCGTTCACCCTCGCCCGCGTCTGCGATCGACTCGACGATCCCGACGCCGCCTTCGCCGCCGCCGCGACCGCCCACGGCCTTCGCGAGACGCCGTTCGACCCCGACGACTTCGACCGGGAGATCGACGCGATCATCGCCCGGTTCGATGCCGACTGGTTCGCCACCGCCCCCTGCGGCACGGTGACCGACGACCGCCCCGTCCTGATCGTCGGACTGCCCCGCTCGGGCACCTCGCTGCTCGAACAGATCATCGCCTCGCATCCGCGGGCCGGAGGCGTCGGAGAGCGACAGGACCCCTTCCGCATCATCGAGAACCTCGACGCCCTCGCCGCGGCCCGCGGCGGCACGGTCACGTCGGACGATCTCGACGACGAGGCGTCGGCGTACCTCGCCATGCTCGACGCCTGCCTCGGCCCCCGCGACCGGATCGTCAACAAGGCCCTCGGACTCGAGCGGACGCTCGGCTGGATGGCTCGGGTGCTCCCCGGACTTCGCGTGATCCGTCTCGATCGCGACCCTCGGGACACGCTGCTCTCGATCCATCAGCACCCGCTCAGCGAGCAGCTCTATCCCTGGGCCGGCGACCTCGCCCATCTCGTGCGGGTCCACGCGGGGTTCACGCGTCTCATGGATCACTGGCGGCGCGTGCTGCCGATTCCCATGCTCGACCTGCGATACGAGGACCTCGTCGATCATCAGGCCCGGGAGACCGATCGACTGCTCGCCTTCCTCGGTCTCGATCCCGATCCCGCATGCCTGCGGTTCCACGAGTCCGACCGCGTGGTGCTCACGCCCTCGCACGATCAGGTGCGACAGCCGATGAATCGCCGCGGAATCGGCCGCTGGCGACGGTACGCTCGCCACCTCGGGCCGATCCTCGACGCCCACCCCCCCGACGCCGACGCCGCCCCCGACTCGAGGCCGACCGCTCCATGACCGCACCCCCCGGCATCGACGCCCGACTCCGCGACGCGCAGACGCTCATGCAGGCCCGCCGCTTCGCCCAGGCCGCCAAGATTCTTCGCGAGTCGGGGGCCGAGGCCCCCGACGATCCGCGGGTCGATCTTCTCGCCGCGAGCGTCGCGGGCGCACGGCACGATCATGCCGGTACCCTCGCCTCGATCGACGCGGCCATCGCGAAAGGGGCGAGCCCGCCACCCCAGATCGTCTTCGCCCGCATCCACGCCCTCTACACCCTCGGCCGGATCGACGACGCCCTCGCCGCGATCGAATCGACCCACGCCGCCCCGGGATCACCACTCGCCCACAACCTGCTCGGCCTGCAGGCGAAGTGCCTGGAGCGGGACGGCGACCTGGCGGCATTCACAGACACCCTCGACCGCCTCGCCGCCAACGAGGGCGACTCCCCCCGACTCGATCGCCTTCGAGCGACGCTCGAGCGCCGATCCGGCGACCGTGACGCGGCGATCGCCCGCCTGCAACGGACCCTCGATCGGCCCGATGCGACACCGCCCGACCGCATGGGGGCGGCCTTCGACCTCGCCCGGCTCCTCGACGCCGCGGGCCGGTACGACGAGGCGTTCGCGGCGGCCTCCGTCGGGAACCGGATGGTCACCCCCGCCTTTGATCCCGCCGAGGACGCACGGCGAGTGGACGACCTGATCGCGACCATGACCGCCGCGGCCCTCGACGCCCTTCCGACCTCCTCGATCGAATCGGTCCAGCCGGTCTTCATCGTCGGGATGCCCCGCACCGGAACCTCGCTTCTGGAGCAGATCGTGGCCGCCCATCCGCAGGCGGGGGGCGTCGGCGAACGGCAGGATCCGTTCATCCTGCTCGAGGACCTCACCGCCGAGACGGGGCTCGGGTTTCCCGACCTCCTCTCCGCCCTCCCGATCGAGCGACTCGACGCCGCGGCAACGGCGTATCTGTCCATGCTCGCCCGCGTCGGGGCCACCGAATCGCGGGTCACCAACAAGGCCCTCGGCCTCGATCGCGTGATCGGTTTCCTCGCCCGACTGCTGCCCGGCGCCAGGTTCCTCTGGATCCACCGGGATCCGAGGGATGCGATCCTCTCGGCGTACCTGCACCAGATCCACCAACCGTGGGCGTGGCGGCTGGAGCATCTGGCGGCCGCCCACGAGTCTCATCAGCGACTTCGGTCGCACTGGACCAGGACGCTGACCGACCGGTCGCTCGACCTCGCCTACAAGGATCTCGTCTCGTCGCCGACCGCGTCGATCGAGCGGGTCCTCGGCCATCTCGGCCTGCCCTCGGATCCTCGCTGCGACCGGTTCCACGAATCCGATCGGGTGGTGCTGACCCCGTCCCACGATCAGGTCCGAGCGCCGATGAGTCGCGGGGCCCTCGATCGGTGGCGACACTACGACCGCCACCTCGGTGCGATCCTCGGTCGGTTCTCGGACTGACGAAGCCCCCCCCCATCGCCGCCAGTGCCTTCCGGGGACATCCGACTCGGAATTGTTCAATTCTCCGACATTTCCTGTTGGCGCAGGATCCGCCTCTGCTACCATCACCTCGTCAAGGCACCGTTCCCCGCCTGACTCGTGCTTCCCAGTTCCTGTTCGACATCACTTCTCAGATCAGTCGAACACCGACCCTTCCCGGTCGGCAATTTCAAGGAGTCTCCAGAGATGGACAAGCGTTTCGTTCTCTCCGTGGCCGGCATCGCTGGTGCCGCCGTCGCCGCCCCGGCCCTCGCCGAGGACATCACCTTCACGATGCACCTCGACTACTGGGCCGGCGAGCATGGCATGAACTTCTCGAACGGCTCGGGTGGCGTGTCCACCTACGTCTCCGGCGGCTACATCCTCGCCGTCTCGAGCGGTTCCGCGACCGTGAACAGCGTCTCGATCACCTCGTGGACGTCGGGCGTCTCGCCCTACACCTCCGGCTACCGCTTCACCGTGGGCGCCTCGGTGGACGCCGGCACCTACAACGTCCTGCTCACCGACTCGTACGGTGACGGCTGGCAGTGGAACAACGTCAACGGTTCCGACGCCTTTGCCGTCAGCGGCAACGTCTCGGGCGACACCGCGATCAGCTTCGGCAGCGGCTCGAGCCGCACCGGCTCGGTCACCGTCACCCCGGCCCCGGGCGCCCTCGCGCTC
>JAUIHC010000515.1 GCA_030432455.1 Phycisphaerae bacterium
ACTCCCTCGGTACGCTCACCCCCGAGGCGCGCGCCGCCGGGATCGACCAGGCGGAGCAGGTGCTCCGCACGCGCATCGACGAGTTCGGCGTGGAGGAGCCCCTCATCCAGAAGTCGGGTGCGGAGCGACTGATCGTCGAGCTGGCCGGAATCTCCGATCCCGAGCGCGCGCGCGACATCATTCAGCAGGCGGCCTTCCTCGAGTTCAAGCTCGTCGAGGTGGCCGCGCTGTCCGAGCAGCAGCTCGCACGGGTCGACCGCGCGATCGTGACCTCGATCGGGGTGGATTCGCTCCGGGCGCTCGGCCGCGATGTGGCCGGGCCCACGGGTGATCTCGCCGAGGTGCTCTTCGGTGGAGCGGAGGCCGGCGATTCGCTGGCGGCCGACTCGACGGCTGCGACCGACTCGGCCGAAGCCGCCGTGCCGGCGGAGGAGGCTCCGAACCTGCGGCCCTTCTCGTCGCTGCTCCGCATCGGTGGCGACGCGCCCGGGACCTACCTCGTGGCCGAGGAGGATGTCGAGACGGCTCGGATGTTCCTCTCCATGGAGGCGGTCCAGAACGCCCTGCCGCGCAACCTGTCGCTCCAGTGGGGCAACGACCGCGAGTCGCAGGCGGCCCGGAACTACCGTCGGCTCTTCACCTTGGTCGACGAGGCGTTCATGACCGGGGAGTACCTCGAGGACGCCCAGGCGCAGCGAGATCCCCAGTTCAACCAGGCGATCGTCAACTTCCAGTTCAACCGGGCCGGCGGCCGCCTCTTCTCGCGCTTCACCGGTGCGAATGTGGGCGAGTACCTGGCCATCGTGCTCGACGGCGAGGTGATGAGCGCCCCCGTGATCCGGGACCGCATCGGCGCCTCGGGGCAGATCGAGATGGCGGGCTCTCCGATCGAGGAGGCCCGCGACCTCGCCTTGGTGCTGCGCGCCGGTGCGCTCACCACGCCGCTCCGCATCATGGAGGAGCGCACGGTCGGACCCTCGCTCGGACAGGACTCGATCGAGCAGGGCGAAGTCGCCGGGATCATCGGCCTGGTGCTCGTGCTCGTGATCATGATCGGGTACTACCGCATGGCCGGCTTCCTCTCGATCATCGCCCTCAGTGTCTACCTGCTGCTCGTCATGGGCGGCATGGCGGGGATGGGGGCGACCCTGACCCTGCCGGGCATCGCGGGGCTGATTCTCTCGGTCGGCATGGCGGTGGACGCCAACGTGCTGATCTTCGAGCGAATTCGTGAGGAACTGGCGGCGGGTCGAGCCACGCGGACGGCGGTGGACGAAGGCTTCGGGCACGCGCTGTCGGCCATCGTCGACGCCAACGTCACCACGCTGATCACCGCGCTGATCCTCTTCCAGTTCGGCACCGGACCGGTTCGCGGCTTCGCGGTGACGCTCTCGATCGGTATCATCGCGTCCTTCTTCTCGGCGATCTACGTCACCCGGACCTTCTTCCTGCTCTACCTGCAGGGACGGAAGGCGTCGGATCCCATCAGCATCTGAGTCACATGCGCCTCTTCGCCAACGCGAACTACAAGTTCATCGAGAAGCGCCGGACCGCCTACGTGGTGTCGGCGATCACGATCGTGGTGGGCATCGGTGCGATGCTCGCCAACATCGGCCTGATCGGCTCCTGGCAGAACTACGGGGTCGACTTCACGGGCGGCTCGCTCGTGCAGGTGCACTTCAACGAGGACCACGGGGTCGGGCCGGTGCGCGATGCCCTCGGCGGCGCGTCGGGACCGGAGGTCACCCGGTTCGACGGCGAGAACGAGTTCGTGATCCGCGCGCCCCTCGACGAAGGGGCCTCGGTCGACGCGGTTCGCGAGTCGATCGAGGGGCAGCTCGAGGCCGCCTTCGGCCCGGGTTCGTTCGAGATCTCGCGCACGGAGCTCGTCGGCCCGAAGATCGGCGCCGAGCTGCAGCAGAAGGCGCTGCTCGCGATTCTCTTCTCGTTCGCCCTCACCCTCATCTACCTCGCGATCCGTTTCGAGCTTCGCTTCGGCATGGCCGCGGTGATCGCGACGATGCACGACATCATGATCACGCTGGGCTTCCTGGCGCTCTTCCGGGTCGAGATCGCCCTGCCCACCGTGGCCGCGATCCTGACCATCGTCGGATACTCGCTCAACGACACGATCGTGGTGTTCGATCGCATCCGTGAGAACATGGCGGCCAAGGGCGCGCGGAAGCTCGATCAGATCGAGTTGATCGACCGCTCGATCAACGAGACGCTGCCGCGCACGGTGCTCAC
>JAUIHC010000516.1 GCA_030432455.1 Phycisphaerae bacterium
GGGGATGCATGCCGACGAGGACTGGGGTGACCCCGGCGGCCTGCCGGCCTGACCGGGTCGCGGCGAGATCCGGACGTCCCGATCGGTAGACTTTCCGCTTCGCATGGACGACCTCGACTCCGAGCAGCTCGCCACGCTCGTCGCCCGGGCTTCCCGGGGCGACGAGGACGCCTGGCGGGCGATCGTCGAACGCTGTGCCCCGCGGATGCACGCCATCCTCCGGGCCCAGTGCCGCGACGACGATCTCGCCGAGGAGATCGTGCAGTCCACCTTCTGCACCGTGGTCAGGACGCTCTCCAACTACGAGGAGGGCGGTCGCTTCGAATCGTGGCTCATGCGGATCGCGATGAACCGGCTGCGGGACGAGATGAGGCGGCGGGGGCGGCAGGCGGTTCCGACCGAGGAGAGCACCCTCGTGGGGCTGGCCGGCGGCACCGAGTCCACCATCGAGCCCGATGCCGACGATCTGGTCTCGCATCGTCTGCAGCAGGCCCTCGACCGGCTCTCCGAGGCCGATCGCGAGATCATCCACCTGCGCCACGTCGGCGGACTGGGCTTCAAGCAGATCGCCGAGGCGCTCGACGCGCCGATCGGCACGTTGCTCGCCCGGCACCACCGGGCCCTTCGCAAGCTCCGAGGCCATCTGGCGGATCTGGAGGGGGTGGAGCCATGAGCAGCCTCCGGGTCCGGAAGGGCGGTCCGGGAACCGCGGGATTGTTCGGTCGGTCGGCAATCCCTCGACGGGAGCCGCGTTCGATGTCAGGATCCTCCTCAGGAGCCGTTCGATGACCCATCTCGATTCGTCATCCTCGCCTCGACCGGACCGCGATTCGCGGCCGTCGGTCGGTGATGGCTCGGACGCGTCGTTCGATCTTCCGGACGATCTTCCGCACGATCTTCCAAATGATCTCGAGGCCCTCGACCGGTCGCTCGGCGAGCTCCTGTCCCCGTCGGGCCGCGGTGCCGCCGATGCGGCGATGATCGATCGCATCCTCGCGGTCACCACCCCCGATCTTCCCGCCCGGGTGCTGACCTTCGAACCCGATCCCGCCAACTCGACCCCGAAGGCGAGGTTCCGGCGGATGGTCGCCGGGTTCGGAGCCATCGCGGCGGCGATCGGGGTGGCCACGCTGGCGAGCCGGATGGCCTCCGGTCCCGTCGACGGCCTTCCCGACCCGCCCGGTTCGAACGACGGCACGCCGCGTCTGGCCGATTCGGGGCCGACGACGACGCCCGCCGATCCGCTTGAGGACTTCGACCTGCTCCCGACCCGCGAGAGCGAGGTCATGCTCGTGGCCGTGCTCGATCCGACCGAGGACTGGTTCGACGACGAGGCGTTCGCCGACCTCGATGCCGAGCCGGTGCTGCGGTCGCGGGCGTTCGGTCTCGACGATCTCGAAGGCTCGGTCTTCGCGATGCTCGGGGGACCGACTTCGTGATGCATGTCCGAAGCGTTCCCCGCGGCTCGTCGGTGGGCCGTACCGTCGGGCTGGCCGCGGGCCTCGTGTCGTGTCTCCTGCTGTCGCGTCCGGCGGCGGCGTCACAGTCCGCGTCGCCGCCGCCATCCGATCGGCCCACCTCCGATCCGGTCCCCGATCCGGCCGCGGAGCAGAGCACCGGACGCCCGTCCGGCATGGAAGGCCGCCCCCGGGGTCGCGGGCGAGGACCGGGATCCGAGGTCGACTTCGAGCGGATGCTCTTGGTGGTCGCCGACATCTCGCCCGAGTGGGCGTCGTCCCTTCGGACTCGGCTGTCGGACGACCCCGAGGCCGCCCGCGAGGACTTCCGCCGTCACGGCCGCCGACTCTTCGGACTCGTGATGCTCAAGGAGAAGAACCCGCGGTTGTACGCGGTTCGAGTCGCCGAGCTCGCCCTGAAGAAGGGCATGAAGGAGACCGCCGCGGAGTACCACCGCGTGCTCGCCTCGGATCCGACCCGTGCGGAGTCGATTGCCGGGCGGCTTCGTGAGATGACCGCCGAGAGCGTGGATCTGGAGTTGCGGGCCCGGGCGATGGAGCTCGAGGCGCTCGATCAGGCGGTTCGGGAGCTGCGGGAGCGGCTGCTGGGCGAGGTCGAAGAGCGGGAGGCCCGCATCGACTCGGTCTGGAAGTCGCTGCTCGAGACCGATCCCTCGCTCACCGAGGACGATCCCCTCGATGGCCTTCCCGAGAGCTCCCGCGGCCCGGCCGGCCGCCGATCGGCTCCCCGGGAGTCGGGTGAGGCCGATCGATCGTGAGCGCCGTCGC
>JAUIHC010000053.1 GCA_030432455.1 Phycisphaerae bacterium
TACGAGGCCTCAAGTCCGAACGCGTGACCCGACGATATTGACGGCGTCACGGAGAGGCAAACGAACACCTTGCCTTCTCTCTCGACCAAGCGAAGCCCACCGACCCCCTTCATCTTTGCGACGGCCCCCCACGTCGCTCGGAGCACGCTCATGTCCGACATCGCGAACATCGCCGGTCACCTCGGTTCCTCCAGTGCGCGGCTCGCCCGCCCGGAGCGCCCCGATTCCCCCGCCCGCAACCTGCCGACCACGCCGTCCGACCGCTTCGGCCGCACCAGCGGGGACGCCGTGGAGATCTCCGCCCAGGCCCGGCGTCTCGCCGCGGTCGGCACCAATGAGCCCGCGCCGGACATGGCCAAGGTCGGCCGCATGAAGGCGGCGATCGCCGCCGGCGGATTCGACTCGGACGCCCGGTTCCAGACCGCCGTCGATCGCCTGATCGACAACGTGCTTGCCTGACCGCGAGCACACCGACCGTCCACTCCGACCGCCGCCCGACCTTGTCCGAGGTCGGGCGGCGGTCGTTGATGTCTGGACCTGCAACCGCGGCCCTCATCGGACCTACCATCCACGACCCGGCCGCATCGCAGCCTCCGGCATCGCGGCAGCCCCGTCCCCCGCGCTCTCCCCTTCGGAGCCTCAACGTGAGATCAGTCCTCGCCGTGGCGGTCGCGACCGCCGCGCTCGCCGTGACCGCCGCCTCGACCGCGGTCTCCCAGCAGGTCCCGCCACCGGACGAGATCCGAAGTGCGGACATCCGACGCGATGCGATCGTCGGTGCCACCGTCACCACCCGCCCCGGGGAGTCGATCGACGGTGCGACGATCCTTCTTCGCGACGGACTCGTGGAAGCGGTCGGAGAGGATCTCGAGATCCCCGCGGGCTACCGCGTGCACGACGCGAGCGGCCTTCGGATCTACCCCGGATTCATCGACGCCTCGGTCGAGCGGTCGGCCGGCACCGAACTCGAGCGGGCTCGACGCGGCGCCGGGGCCCATTGGAACGACCGCATCGTTCCGCAGGTCTCGATGCGAGACGCACCCGGGCTCGACGCCGCCGGCCGGAAGAGCCTGCGTGAGCAGGGATTCGGCATCGCCCAGGTCCTTCCCGACACCGGCATCCTGCGCGGTCGATCCGCGATCGTGCTGCTCGGCGACGCCGACGATGACGATCGCCTGATCGGCGACGGCATGCAGGTCGCCGCGTTCGAGACCGGCGGGTGGAGCGGCGGCTATCCGACGTCGCAGATGGGCGCGATCGCTCTGCTGCGACAGACGCTCGAGGAGGCGACCTGGCACGCCGCCGCCCTCGCCATGCACGCCGCGCATCCCGAGTCCGTGGAGATGCCCGAACAGTCGGACGCGCTCGACGCCCTCGCCCCGGTGGTCGCCGGCGAAGTGCCGGTCGTCTTCGCCACGAGGGACGAACTGGAGGCGCTCCGAGCCGCCAGCCTGGCGGCCGACGCGAACCTGACCGGCGCGATCCTGGGCTCGGGCACCGAGTTCCGCCGGCTCGCCGAGGTCGCCGCCACCGGGATGCCGGTGATCGCTCCGGTGAAGTACCCCGACCCGCCCTCGGTCAAGGATCCCTACGCAGCCGATCGCGTGTCGCTTCGCGATCTCCAGTCGTGGAAGCACGCGCCGTCCAATGTGCGTCGTCTGCTCGACGCCGGAACATCGGTGGCGCTCACGACATACGGGCTCGATCGACCGTCCGGTTTCCACGCCGGCGTCCGCAAGGCGATCGAGGCGGGACTTCCGGCCGACGAGGCGCTCGCCTGCATCACCGTCCGACCCGCGAAGTTGCTCGGCATCGACCATCTGGCCGGCACCCTCGAGCCGGGACGCCTCGCGAATCTCGTCGTCGTGGACGGAGAGCTCTTCGACGAGAAGGCCGAGATCCGCGAGGTCTGGGTCGGCGGCCGACGCGACGAGGTCAAGGCACCCCCGGCCTTCCCGCTCGAAGGAGCCTTCACGGTGCTCGTGGCGGGCGAACCTCGTGAGGGTGTCGAGGTGTCGATCGATCGCGACGCGTCCCGCCTGTCGATCACGATGCCGGCGCCGCCCGAGGCCGACACCGAGGCCGACGAGAATGCGGACGCGGACACGGACGCCGATGTCGATACCGATACCGATGCGGCCCCCAAGGATGATGCAGACGCCGACGCGGACACAGACGCCGACACCGCCGCCACCGACGAGGCGACCGACGCCTCCGAGGACGCCGAACCCCGGCGAACGACGGTGAAGGTTCGCCACGCCACCTTCGGACGACGAGGCCTCGGATTCGCGGCCGACGGCGCCGCGTTCGGCCTCGACGGCGACATCGCGGCGACCGCCGTGGTGGTCGGTGACCGGTTGGTCGGTTCGCTGGAGACCCGCCAGGGTGATCTCGTGCCCTTCGAGTTCCACCCGGTGGTCGCCGATCCCGAGGCGGGGGCGACCGAGGACGAGCCGGACGGCGAGGCGTCCGAGTCGGACGACGCGGCCGCGGGCACCGACGATGCCGAGACGACCGATCTCGCCGATGCCGAGGAGTCGGACGACCGGACGGCGGAGGAAGCGGTCGTCATCGAGCGGCTCGCGGTTCCGCTCGGCGTCTACGGACGCCTGGAACCGCCGCGATCCCGCACCGTGGTCGTGCGGAACGCGACGCTCTGGACCGTGAGCGATGCGGGCGTGCTGGAAGGTGCCGACATGCTCGTCCGCGACGGACGGATCGAGGCGATCGGCGTCGATCTGTCAGCGCCCGCCGACGCCCTCGAGATCGACGCGACCGGGATGCACGTCACTCCCGGACTCATCGACTGCCACAGCCACACCGGAATCTCCGGCGGTGTGAACGAGGGTGGACAGAACAACACCGCCGAGGTCGGGATCGAGGATGTCATCAACCCCGACGACATCGACTGGTTCCGACAGCTCGCGGGCGGCCTCACCGCGGCCAACCAGCTGCACGGCTCGGCGAATCCGATCGGCGGCCGCAACTCGGTGGTGAAGATCCGCTGGGGCGGCACGGTCGATGACATGCGGTTCGACGGCGCTCCCGCGGGCATCAAGTTCGCCCTCGGCGAGAACGTGAAGCGCGGCGGCGGCTATCCCGACACCCGCATGGGCGTCGCGGCGTTCATCGAGGACGCGTTCCAGGCGGCCGCCGAACGCGAGGCCGCACGCACCCGCTGGGCGTCGCTCTCCGACGAGGAGCGGGCCCGCACGCTTCCCCCGCGGCCCGATCATGAACTCGACGCGGTCGCCGAGATCCTCGCGGGCGAGCGTCTCATCCACTGCCACAGCTACCGGCAGGACGAGATCCTCATGCTGCTGCGGCTCTGCGAGCGGTACGGCGTGCGGATCGGAACGCTCCAGCACATTCTCGAGGGCTACAAGGTCGCCGACGCGATCGCCTCGCACGGCGCCGGCGCGAGCAGCTTCAGCGACTGGTGGGCCTACAAGATGGAGGTGATGGACGCGATTCCGTACAACGGATCGCTCATGCACGAGGTCGGCGTGGTCGTCTCCTTCAACTCCGACGACGACGAGGTCGCGACCCGGATGAACGACGAGGCGGCGAAGGCGGTCCGCTGGGGCGGACTCGATCCGCAGGACGCCCTCGCCTTCGTCACCCTCAACCCCGCGACGCAGCTCGGCATCGACGACCGGGTCGGCTCGCTCGAGATCGGCAAGGACGCGGACTTCGTGCTCTGGAGCGCTCCGCCGCTGTCGGCCTACAGCCGATGCGAGCAGACCTGGATCGACGGCGCCCGCTACTACGACCGGGCCGAGGCCGAGGCGGCGCACGCCTCCGCGATGCTCGAACGCGGACGACTGCTGGCCGAAGCGTCCGGCGGCGGCGATGCCGACGCCGGAAAGGACTCGGGTGCGGACGGCGACGCCCGGGGTCGCCGCGGCGGCCGCCCGGCGCGTCTTCTCGCCCGCATGCTGGAGGATCGCGACCGCCTGCTGCTGGAGCGGGTCGCCCGCGGCGAGGACCCGGCGGCGATCTCCGCCGGCGACTGCGGCTGCGGAAGCGGATCCATGATCGAACTCGCCCGATCGCTTGCGCGCGATCGGGCCCGACTGGGCGCCGAAGCGGCGCTCGACACCACCGACTCGGAGGACGCGGAATGACGCGGTTCCTTTCTGCCATCGGGCTGGTCTGCGCGACCGCCATCGCCTCGTTCGCCGCCGCCCAGTCGGCGCAGGTTCCCGCTCCGGCGCAGGGCACGCCGGTGATCGTCGTCGATGCGGTGCTCCATCCCGTGTCGCCCGACCATCCGCATCGCGTGGACCACGGCTGGGTGCGATTCGAGGGCGGGCGGATCACCGGTCTGGGAGCCGGCGATCCGACCCCCGCCGATCGCGCGGGTGCGGAGGTCGTCGATGCCGAGGGGCTTTCGCTGGTGCCCGGCTTCATCTCGGGTCCGAGCCAGATCGGTCTGCTCGAGGTCGGGGCGGTCGATGCCACCGACGACCGCCGCGAGTCGGGCGATCTCACGCCCGAGGCGTCGGCGTGGGTCGCGGTCAATCCCGACAGCGATCTCATTCCGGTCGCGCGATCCGCGGGCATCCTTCACACCCTCGCGACGCCGATCGGCGGCACGCTCCCCGGACGCACGAGCGTGCTTCGGATGGACGGCTGGACCACCGAGGATCTCGCAGTCGTGCGGGACGCGGGCATCGTGCTGAGCTGGCCGCTTGCGGCACCGATCCAGGCATCGTGGATGCGACGGAGCGCCGGCGACCAGCGAAAGGACATCGAGGCGAGGCTCGAGGCGATCGACGACTGGTTCGACGACGCCGCCGCGTGGGCCGCGGCCCGGGCGGCCGACCCGACCACGCCGACCGACCTCCGCTTTCAGGCCGTCCAGCCGGTGCTTCGCGGGGAGAAGCCGATCTTCATTCGTGCCGACAGTCGCGGTCAGATCGAGACCGCCCTCGCGTGGTCGATGGACAGAGGTCTGCGACCGGTCATCGTCGGCGGATCGGCGGCCGCCTCGTGCCTGCCGCTGCTCCAGGAGGCGGACGCCTCGGTGATCCTGACCCGCGTGCACCGCCTTCCCTCGGCCCGGCACCTGCCGGTCGATCAGTCGTTCACGGTCCCCGCCGCCCTCCACGCCGCCGGCATTCCCTTCGCGATCGGGTGCGAGGACGAGCCGGCCCACGAGCGAGGTCTCGCCCACAATGCCGCGACCGCCGCGGCGCACGGGCTCGACCCGGCCGCGGCCCTGCGGGCGATCACCCGCTCACCCGCCGAGATCATCGGGGTCGGCGACCGACTCGGCTCGCTCGACCCGGGTCGCAGTGCGACGTTCTTCCTCTGCGAGGGCGATCCGCTGGAGACCGCCTCCCAGCCGCTGCGGGCGTGGATCGACGGCCGCGAGATCGATCTGGGCGATCGTCACAAGCGTCTGCACGAGAAGTACCGCGAGAAGTACCGGCAGCTCGGGGCGATCAACTGAGGGGACCGATCGCCCCCGCCCTCTACTCCCGCATCGGCCCGTCGAGCGTGACCTCGTGCTCGTCCCGCAGCACCGCGCCGTCCCGGCCGCGGTACTCGGCGATGATCCGGAGTCGGCGCCCGGCGACCAGCCCCGGCAGATCGACCTCGATCGGGATCATGTAGCACTCGGTGACCCGCTCGTGATGGCGGCGGGCCTGCCCCGGGTCGTCGAGATCGACGACCACGGTCACCGGCTCGTCGCGCTCGGTCGGACGGTCGACGCGGATCTCGAGGATGCCGCATGCCTTGGCGGCGTCGCCTGCGGGATCCTCGAAGCAGACTCGGACCTCCAGTCGTCGAAGTCCGTCGTCATCGGGTCGACCGACCCGGGTGATGTCCGAGATCCACATGCGGTTCGGCCACCACGGCCACGCGAGATCGGTCCGAGCCTCGCTGCGACCCGGCGTGCAGGCGGACAGCGGAAGCAGCGACGCGATCGTCGCGAGCGCGACGATCGCCGTCGATCGGACGAGATGACGAGTGCGATCAGGGGCGGTGACGGTCATCGATCTCGGCCTCGGTCGGATTCCGCGCCTCGGGCGTGGCCGCGGGATCCGAGAGGTCCTCGATGAGCGTGTAGTGATCGAGGTTCAGCGTGGTGAGTTCGCCACTGTCGAGGCGGATCTCCAACCGGTCGAGCCAGAGTCGATCGTCCTTCGCGTGGGCATACCACGACCCGGTCCGGGCCTGTCGAAAACGCACGACCTCACCCTCGCAGGTGGTGGACCAGACCTGATGGGTCTGGGGGACCTGCTGGGTCACGCGGACCCGGGTGCCGGGTGAGAAGAGCGTGGTGTGGAGCGCCATGGGACGCGGAGTATAGAGGCCCGCTCCGGCATCCGGGGTCTCGGCCCGGGGCCCGGCCCCACCGCCGGAGTCAGCCGACGCCCGCCACCGCCGACGCCGGGCCGAGCACGCATCGCGTCGCCGCGGTCCGCCAGCCGGGGCCCATCCGCTCGCGGACCACCCGTCGCACATCGTCGGGGTCGATCGCGTCGTACGACCCGAGGATCTCCTCGACCGACCGGGGGCGTCCCCGTCGGAAGGTGTCGAGGGCCAGCTGTCGAGCCCGCACCGGCCCCTGCTCCTGCTGCATGAGCCCGCCCGAGCGAAGCCCGACCGCGATGCGTCGGACCTCCTCGTCGGTCGGACCGTCGTCGTATCCCTCGAGCACGGCCTCGATGCGTTCCAGCGTCTCGGCCACCCGCTCGGGCGTGGTTCCCGCGGAGATCGTGACCGTCCCGAAGGCGAGCCCCTCCTCGTATCGCGATCCGACGGCATAGGCCAGCCCACGCCGCTCCCGAACGTCGAGGAAGAGTCGGCTCGATGTCCCGCCGCCCAGCACGCCCACCGCGGTGCGGAAGGCCAGCGCATCGGGATCGCTCGCGACCGGGCCATCGAGTCCGATCGCCAGATGCACCTGCGCGGTGTCCCGCTCGATCCGACGAACGCCACCGACCGCGGACGCCTGCGCGACGGGACGCGGACTGGCGCCGGTCCAGCCGTCGAGAGCCGCGTCGAGGGCCTGCGCGACGGCGTCGTGATCGACGTCGCCCGCGACCGCGAGGATCGATCCCTCGGGCCGGGCGATCATGTCCCAATGTGCGGCGAGATCGTCGCGGGTCGCCGCGCCCAGATGCGACTCGACGCCCAGCCCGTGCCGGTCGAAGGGCGAGGGGAATCGGATCTCGTCGAGCCGGATCTGCGTGAGATGCGCCGGGTCGTCCTCGATCCCGGCAAGTTCCTGAAGGCAGAGACCCCGGACGCCCTCCAGTGCGGACTCCGGAAGAGCCGGACGCCGGACCGCATCGACGAGCAGTCCGAGCGTCGGCGCCAGTCGATCCCCGGGCACCGTCGCCGAGAGCCGCTGGTGATAGGTGTCGGCGGTGATGGAACGATTCGCACCGAGCCGGTCCATCGCGTCCGACCACCCTCGACTGTCGAGATCACCGGCACCTCGCAGCAGGTACTCGGAGATCAGGGTCGCCCAGCCATCACCCCGATCCAGGGGATCGCAGGCGGTGCCGCCGGGCACCAGCCAGCAGACGCTGGCGGATCGCTGCGAGGGGTGACGCTCGGTGACGAGCTCCAATCCGCACCGCAGGCGGGAGGTTCGGAGAGTCGGTGTGGTGTCGGTCATGCGGGGAGCGTACCGGCCCGGGGGGTCGTGACCCGCACGACCGGACCCCGCTCCACGCCGATCCGCCGAAACCGCTCACCCGCGGGTATTCGGAATCCGACATCTGATACGGGGCCGGTTCGTTCGAAGTCGAAGCCACGGCGCGAGACGCGTCCGTGGCCAGTGGAGTTGCCCTGGTGAGACCGAATCTGACCATGCTCACCCTGCTCGCCGGGCTGGTCGCGACCGCGGGGGCCTGGCGACATGCCGACGAGGCCCAGCGACGCGAACGGCTCGTGGAGGCGACCGCGATCGCGCGACAGCGGATCCACTCGGAGATCCGACTTCGCAGCGCCCTGTCGAACACCGAGATCTCCGAGCAGGGCTGGGTGCTGGATGTCGATCGCTCGTGGTTCGGCCCGCCCCCGATGAACCCACTGCTTCCCGAACCGAGTCGACCGTGGATCGAGGTCGATCTGGATGCGGACGAGTCGATGATCGAACCATCACCGCTTCACGCCGGGCCCGGGGCCGCGCAGTGGTGGTACAACCCGTCGAACGGGCGGGTGTGCGCGCGGGTGCCGGAGCAGTCCACCAACGAACGGACTCGCGCACTCCACGACGCGGTGAACCGGTAGAAGGGCACTCGCCGAGCGTGACGGGAGGTTCGAGCCACCGAAAGAGGCTCGAACCTTTTTTGTCAAGGCCCTTCCCACACGTCCCCGATAGATGTACAAATTTCTTGCGAGCGGGCGCCGTTGCGCCGTCCGCTCTCTCCGACACTCCGACAGCGCAACCATCTGGAGCCATGATCATGGCCACGAAGAAGAAGGCGACCCGCAAGAAGGTCGCCAAGAAGACCGTCGCCAAGAAGGCGACCCGTAAGAAGGTCGTCCGCAAGAAGGCCGCCAAGAAGACGACCGCCAAGAAGGCGACTCGCAAGAAGGCCGCCAAGAAGACGACCGCCAAGAAGGCGACTCGCAAGAAGGCCGCCAAGAAGACGACCGCCAAGAAGGTGACTCGCAAGAAGGCCGCCAAGAAGGCGACTCGCAAGACGACCGCCAAGAAGACGACCGCCAAGAAGGCGACTCGCAAGAAGGCCGCCAAGAAGACGACCGCCAAGAAGGTGACTCGCAAGAAGGCCGCCAAGAAGACGACCGCCAAGAAGGCGACTCGCAAGACCACGGCGAAGAAGGCCACCCGCCGTACCGCTCGCAAGAAGACCCGCTGACACCAGCAAGGCGACCCCTCGGGTCGCCTTGTTCGCATCGGGTCCACGAATTTCTCGGCCCGGGACCATCACGGTCCCGGGCCGTTTTCGTGTCCGGCGAGGGTCGAATCGGCCGATGGGGACCGGACCATCCGGCATCCGGGGCCCACCGTCGGCACCGTCGGATCCGGTCGCCCCCTACACTGCTCGCCCACGTCGGGACGGCTCCTTCGGCCGTCCTCACCCTTGGAGGAATTCGTTCGATGGCCCACATCATCGCCGAGCCGTGCGTCGGTACCAAGGACACCGCCTGCGTCGAGGTCTGCCCGGTGGACTGCATCCACCCGACCAAGGACGAGGACACCAACGCCACCGCGGAACAGCTCTACATCGATCCCGACACCTGCATCGACTGCGGGCTCTGCGTGGACGAGTGCCCGGTCCAGGCGATCTACCCCGAGGAGGATCTCCCCTCGGAGTGGCACAAGTACATCCAGATCAACGCCGACTGGTACAAGAACAACGGGTGACCCGTGTCCCGTCGGGACGCGTGCGGACCCTGAGTCGGAGGCCGCCGCCGAGTCGCTCTGCGATCCGGCGGCCGGCGTCGTCTCCGCGTGAGGAATCGAGTCGGGTCGTCAAGACCCGGTCTCCGTCGTTCATCCTCTCAGGCTCTCTTCCGCACGCCCCTACCCCGCCTTGCGGTACCGCTCCGGACGGTCGATCTCCTCACCGTGCCCGACGCTGCTGGGAGCATCGGGGGCTTCGGTCCAGTCCTCGACCCGGCTCCCGAGACGGATCTCGCTGGCGGCGGTCTTGCGATAGCCGAGCCGCCGAACCACTTCGAGCACGTCGGTCCAGGTTGGATAGGTAACCTCGTTGACCCGCTTGAAGGTGTCGATCGCGTGCAGGAACATCTGCTGCTCCCGGCTCATCTCGCCCTCTTCGGCGCTTCGGACGAAGTCGGTGAGGCGACGGCCCACGCCGCGGCGGCGTTCCAGGTTGGTGCCGGGCTGACCCGATGCCTCGAGCTCGCGGCGATCGACCCCCGTCCGCCGATCGGCCACGGTCCCGGCCTTCTCGGGGTCGAAGGTGCCATCGTCCTGCTTCCTGCGATCGTTCGTGCCGGCCATGGGTCGTCTCCTGCTGGATCGGGACTCGATCGCGAGGCAATCCACGACGGCCCCGGGCTACACTGACCGCCCCCTGCGGAGCCGTGACTCCGGAACGGGGATCGAATCCACCTCCCGGCATCGGATGACCAGCACCCGCTCCACCACCTCGGCGTCGACCACGCCCTCCTCCGAGGGTGGATCTGTGCCGTTCCGGTGGACTGCGTTCCTTCTCGGACTGGTGTTCCCGGGCCTCGGACACTGGTCGATCGACGAACGAGGTCGCGCCGTTCGGATCACCGCGGGGTTCCTGCTGTTGTGGATCGGCGGGCTCCTGATCGGCGGACCGATGAGCGTGGCCTTCCGGAGCCCGGGGTACTCCACGGCCACCGGCAGCGAGGAGCGACGCCTCTGGTTCCTGCCGCAGTCGGGCGCGGGTCCGATCGCCTTCGCGACCGCCGTGATCGGTGAACGACTCGTCCCCACCGGTGAGGACGACCTCCTCGAGATCACCATGCCCGGTGAATCGACCGGCGTCATCTCGCGGCACACCCCGATCGGTCACGCGGCCGACTTCGGGACGCTCTTCTGCGCCCTCGCGGGTCTGATGAACATCGCCGTCGCCCTCGACGCCGGTCGTCGCCCCGAACCCGAGCGACGGAGGGCCGGCTCGTGATCGACGCCACCGTCACCCTCGGATGGACACCATTCCTCCACCCGATGCCAGGCGTGCAGTCGCACTGGCTCTGGCTGCTGCCGGTGCTGATCTTCGGCCTCGCCATGATGTACAAGGCGATCCGCGTGGAGACGCTCGACCGCTGGCCGCGCGAGGTCGCGATGATGGTCGGCCAGGTGCTCCTCGCCTTCTTCGGGTTCGCGGTCGGCCTGTATGTCGTCGTGCAGATGCTCGTGCCGCTGCTGCCCGCGGGCTGATTCCCCCATGTGGTTCCTGCGCACCAGACGACGGCGACGGCTGCTGGCCGAGCCGATCTCGCCGATCTGGCGACGCACGCTGCAGGAGCATCTCGCCCACTACCGGTTCCTCGGCCCTGCCCAGCGGGAGAAGCTCGAGAACGCCGCCCGCATCATCGAGGCCGAGACATACTGGGAAGGCTGCGGCGGTCTCGAACTCGACGATCGGATGCGGATCCTGATCGCCGCCAACGCCGCCCTGCTGGTGCTGGAGAACGAGGCCGGACACTTCGAGAGCGTCACCTCGGTGCTGGTCTATCCCGCGGGGGTGGTGGTGCCCGACAGTCATCGCGGACACGGCATCGTCGCGGGCGAGACCCCGATCCTGGGACAGGCACGGTTCCGCGGCCCGATCATCCTGAGCTGGTCCGATGCCCTGTACGGCTCGCAGCGGATCGGGGCCCGCAACGTGGTGCTCCACGAGTTCGCCCACGCCCTCGACATGCTCGGCGGCATCATCGACGGCACGCCTCCGATGCCCGCGGGCCTGCGACGCCGCTGGGCCGAGGTCTGCCAACGCGAGTTCGACACGCTCAACCATCAGCTCGAGTCGGGGATGCGCACCGTCATCGATCCGTACGGCGCCACGAACCCCGCGGAGTTCTTCGCGGTCGTGACCGAGCACTTCTTCGAACAGCCCCACGTCCTCCACGACGCCCACCCGGAACTCTGGGAGGTCTTCGCGGACTACTACGGGTACGCGTTCGGGTGACGGGGCGAGGGTTCACCACGGAGAACACGGAGCGGCACGGAGGGCCACGGAGGGGGATTGGGTACACGCTTGAACGCGGGGCTCAGGTCGAGATTCGGGATTCGAGATGGCGGGACGCGGCGCCATGTTTCACCAACCGCCCCCCACGCCCCCGCGCTACGACGGGCGCCGCACCCCGCCGCCGGGCTTCTGCTTCGGATCCACCGGCTTGGTCGCGCCCTTGCGGCGTCCGCCGTGTCCGATGCGATCGCCGCCGCGGGGCTTGAACTTCTTCTTCGCACCGGCCTTGCCCGACCCGCCGCCGGCCCTCGAGGTCGGCTTGCCGGACGACTTCCCGCCGCCCTTGCCGCCTCCGGCCTTCGCGCCCCCCGACACCGGCTCGAACGACTCGATCTCATCGGGTGAGAGCTCGATGCCCCACTCGTCGAGTTCCACCGCGAGCGGCTTGCCGCCCGTGGCCG
>JAUIHC010000517.1 GCA_030432455.1 Phycisphaerae bacterium
AGGCGGTTGCGGGGGTTCCGAGGCGGTGGACATGGCGAGGACGATAGAGCCCCCGCCCCGGTCAGGTCCGGTCCAGCACGCGGTAGGACACCGCCTCGTCCAGATGCGATGCCGCCACGCGTTCCGCCCCCTCGAGATCGGCGATCGTGCGGGCCACGCGACGGATCCGATCGAACGCCCTCGCGCTCAGACCGAGCGCCTCGACCGAGGCGATCAGGTGCTCGAGCATCGGCGTCTCCAGCGCGACCGCCTCGGCCAGCGACCGGCCCCGAAGTCCGGCATTCGGCACGCCCTGACGGGCGAGCCCCCTCGCCCGTGCGTCCGCGACCCGCGCGGCGGCCCGACGATCCACCGCGTCCTCGCCGTCGATGTCCCCCTGACCGAGGAACGACCGCAGGGCGGGCGGCCGCATCACATGGTGCAGATCGAACCGGTCGAGCATCGGTGCCCCGATTCGATCGACCAGCGTGCGACACCCCTCAGACGGCGTCCACGCCTCGCGGCCTCGCGTCGGATTGAATGTCGCGATCGCGAGCACGTCGGCGGGGAAGCGGACCGAGCCCGACGCCCGGGACACCGTGACCACGCCGTCTTCCAGCGGCTCCCGCATCGCATCGATCGTCGGACGGGCGAACTCGGCGAACTCGTCGAGAAGCAGCACGCCGCGGTGAGCCAGACTCACCTCGCCGGGTCGCGGCACCGATCCGCCGCCGACCAGTGCCGCGGCACTGCTGGTGTGATGCGGCGACCGGAACGGGGGACGCCGGATCGTCCCCGGGTCGACCGGCAGTCCGGCCGCCGACCGCACCGCAGCGACTTCGAGGGCCGCCCCCGCGTCGAGCGGGGGCAGCAGTCCGGCGATCGCTCGGGCGAGCATCGTCTTCCCGCACCCGGGCGGCCCCACCAGCGCGAGGTTGTGCCCGCCGGCCGCCGCGATCTCGGCCAGACGTCGGGCCGCGGGTTGGCCGCGGATCGCCGAGAGCGTCGGAACATCCGACCTCGCGGTCCGGCGCGGCTCCGACGTCGCCGACCGGGCGGGCGGCGGTCCGCCGGAAAGGAAGGAGACCACATCGATCAGATGCGAGACCGCCACGACGTCGAGCCCTTCGACCAGATCGGCCTCCACGGCATTCGCCACCGGGACGACCACGCCCGCCGCCCCCGCTCGACGCGCCAGCGCCGCGAGCGCCACCGCCCCTCGCACGGGACGAACCGAGCCGTCGAGGGCGAGTTCTCCGGCCATGAACCACTGCTCGGGACACCGACCGCCGTCGTGCACGGGTGTGATCGCATCGGTGCACGCCAGCGTCGCGATGGCGATCGGAAGGTCGTAGACCGGCCCCTCCTTGCGACGATCCGCAGGCGCGAGATTCACGGTGATCCGGCTGCCGGGCCACGAGAGTCCCGCGTTCCGCACCGCGGTCCGGACCCGTTCCGCGCTCTCTCGCACCGCGGCGTCGGGCAGCCCCACGATGCCCATCGACCCCATGCCGTGCGGCGAGAGATCGACCTCGATCCGGCACGGCTCGGCGTCCGCACCGACGAGCACGAAACTGGTCGTTCGTCTGATCACGGGTCGCACCGTACGGGCGACCAGACGGGTTTCCGAAAGTGATGCGGAAACGCGGGACCGAGGGAATTCCTCGGGTCTGCCTCAGCGACCCCGGGGCCGGGAGAACCCGATGGGCTCGCCGTCGGCGTACTCCCAGACCATGATGTCGAGATTCCGGACGCCCCATCGCCGGGCGATCCCGTGGGTCGGGTAGAGCACATCGAGCCGGGCTCCCTTGATCGCCCCCCCGCGATCGAGCACCGGGACGACCTGACCGTTGCCGTAGCCGGGCACGCTGACCAGCGAGCCGAACGGGAACATCCGTCGATCCGCCGCGACCAGCCGGCCGCCGTTGGCATCCACCGAGTATCCGCTGGCGGTGATGCCGTCGGCGTGCACGCCGCAGGACCGGTGATCGGGGCTGTAGGCCGTGACCCGCATCCGCATCGTTCGCACCGCTCGGATCGGGCGGCCGTTGAAGTAGCGGATCTCACCGATCTGCGGCGCGTGATCGTCGCCGACCATCAGGCCACCGTCACCGTCGAGGCGGTCGTCGAACGGATCTCGTCGGTCGATGCTCGTCGGGGTCGCCCGCGATTCGGAGACCGAGGCACCGACCTCGGACTCGACGACCTTCCCGGTGCGTCCGGCGTCGGCCGACGCCGGACGCATCGGCATCTGCGGGG
>JAUIHC010000054.1 GCA_030432455.1 Phycisphaerae bacterium
CGGCGGAGCAGCCCCCTCAGTCGCCTTCGGCGACAGCTCCCCCGAAGACGGGGGAGCGGAATTGTGGTGTCGGCGCGCCCCCCGCAATTCCCCTCCCCCGCGTGCGGGGGAGGTGCCCGCGGAGCGGGCGGAGGGGGAACTCGGCAGACTCGGTGATCGATCGAGCCGGCGAAGAAGCCCCCTACGTCGCCGCCCGCTCGAATCGGTTGAGCACCTCGTTCGCCTCGTCCTCGGTGAGGTTCAGCGGGAAGCGAAGTCGGACCGACTTCGGGCCGCAGGGCAGCACGATGAGTCGCTCGTCGTAGCAGCGGCCGATCGCGGCGTTCCGCTGGTCCCCGTCGGGGTAGTCCACCGCGAGCAGCGAGCCGACGCCGCGGACGTTGGTGAACGCCCCGGTGTCCCTCGCGATCCGGCGCAGACCCGTAAGGATCTGCTCGCCGCGGGCGAGGGTGTTGGCCGCGTAGTCGTGCTCGGTGATGAGTTCGATGAAGCGGCGCGACCGCACCATGTCCACGAGGTTCGAGCCCCAGGTCGAGTTGATGCGGCTCGATCGGACGAAGACGTTGTCCTCGACCTCGTCGATCCGCTTGCCGGCGTAGATGCCGCAGACCTGCGCCTTCTTGCCGAAGCTGACGATGTCCGGCTCGACGCCCTTGTGCTGCCACATCCACGGCTTGCCGCTGCCGAAGAAGCCGGTCTGCACCTCGTCGTAGCAGAGGAGCGCGTCGGCCCGCGTGCAGAAGTCGCGGAGACCCTGCAGGAACTCCGGCCGGAAGTGGCGATCGCCGCCCTCGCACTGGATCGGCTCGATGACCACCGCCGCGATCTTGTCGCCGCCTGCGGGGCAGCGGGTGCGGAACGCCTCGAGTTCACCGAGCGCCTGCGCTTCCAGGGCCGCGACGTCGTTGCAGATGTTGCCGTCGAGGTCGAACTCGCAGCCGGGACTGGAGATTCGCGGCCAGCGGAACTTCGGGAACAGGCCGACCTTGTCCGGCAGCGTGTTGGTCATGCTGAGCGTGTAGCCCGAGCGACCGTGGAACGCGTACTGGAAGTGGACGATCATCAGGTCGTTCACGTCGTCGTGGAAGCTGGTGCGGCCGAGTCGCCGGGCCTTCCAGTCGAAGGCGGTCTTGACCGCGTTCTCGACCGCGAGCGAACCGCCCGCGATCCAGAAGTGATGGTCGAACCCCTCCGGCGTGACCTTGGTCGCGAACGCGTCCACGAACGAGGCCATCTCGCGCGAGTAGAGGTCGGCGTTGGACGGGTTGGTCTTCGCGGCCCGCAGGAGTTCGCGTTCGAACTCCGGCTCGTCGAGACCGGGGTGGTTGTAGCCGAGCGGCCACGAGGCGAAGCAGGTGAAGCAGTCGAGAAAGTCCTCGCCCCGACCGGCGTCGTGGAGCCACGGTCCGTACGACTTCTCGAGGTCGAGCACCATGTCGTAGCCGTCGGCGAGCTGGTGACGGCCGATGATGTCGTGGACCTGCTTGGGATCGATGATGCTGGCGACGGGCATGGTGGCGACTCGGTGGTGGAGCTGGAACGGGCGGGCCGCGGTGCGTTCGCCCGCGGGGACAGAAACGCACCATGGTACCCCGGAGGCCCGGGAGGCCTCGATGGGAACGCCGTCTTCAGCGGTGGTGCCGGGGGTCAGCTGGAGCGTCGCTCGGCCGCGAGGCGGCGAGCGGTCGCCACGAGGATCGCCTCGTGCGAGGCCGCGCACGGCCCGTATTCGGCCAGCAGCAGTCGCCGGGCCGCCCGGAGATCCTCGGCGGACGGCATGCGCTCGGATCGGTCCTCGTGGCGGGCCGCGACCGTCAGTCGAAGGACGGCGGCGGCCGGCACTCCGGGTCCGGAGGTGCGAGGTCGGGATGGGCGTGCGGTGAGGGCCATCGTGGGAGAGATCGGCGGACCGCAGCGGGTCACTGCGGAAATCCCGGCCGATTCCATCAATCGTACAGGTTCGGTTCAGACGCGGTCAGCGGATCGTGGACTCGATCGCGTCACAGACCCGGTCCGCCTCGGCGATCTCGTTGTAGTGCACCGCGGACACCCGCACCACGCCGGGCTCGGGTTCGATGTCCATCGCGGTGCAGAGTCGGTGCGCGTACATGTGTCCGTGACGAATGCCCACGCGGGCGTCGCGGGCCGCGGCGACCAGCGTGGCCGGATCGACCCGGTCGTGCACGAACGAGATCGTCGCGACTCGGACATCAGGGTCGGCGTTCCCGGGGCCGATGATCCGCACGCCGGGCATCGCGGAGAGTCGATCGAGCAGGCGGGCCTGAACCGGGGTCTCCAGCGCGGTCATCGCCTCGAATGCCGCCTCGATCGTCGGGCGATCGCAGTCATCGGCACCGAGGTCCACGCCCGCCGGGTGGTCGGCGAGGACGCCCAGCAGCGGGGCGAGCCCGCACAGACCGGCGCATCCCTCGTGACTCGCGCCGCCCAGTTCATACTTGTAGGGCAGCTCGTCCTCGGGGATGAAGAAGTGATTCGGGCCGCGGAGCTCCGCGAAGGCGTCGAACCGACCGAACAGACCGCCCATGTGCGGGCCGTAGACCTTGTAGGTGCTCCACGCGTAGAAGTCGCACGTCCATGCGGCGACGTCGATCGCGCGGTGCGGCGCGAACGCGACCCCATCGACCACCACCCGGGCGCCGACCTCATGGGCGAGCCGCGTCGCGGCGGCGACATCCACGATCTCGCCCAGAAGATTCGAGACGTGCGCGAAGGCGAGGATCCGGGTCCGCGACGAGAGCAGGTCCGCCAGATCGTCCAGCGAGAGCGAACCGGTCGCGGGATCGACCCGCCACCATCGGATGGTCGCGCCCCGCGCCTCGAGCGCCGTCCAGCACCCGATGTTCGCCTCGTGGCCCTGTTCGCAGACGATGACCTCGTCTCCGGGCTCGATGGTCGCCGCGTACGCGTGGGCGAGCACGTGAAGCAGGCTGGTGGAACTGGATCCGAGCACGACTCGACCCAGCCCCTCGCCGTTGACGAACCGATCCATGAACCGATGCGCCCGCTCGACGGTCGCGGTCGCCCGGTCGCTCGCGGGATATCCCGCGCCGAGCTGGCAGCAGTCGCGCAGCAGATGATGCCGGATCGCATCCGCGACGCAGGCAGGCACCTGTGAACCACCCGCGTTCTCGAGGAACACGAAGTCGTCGGCGAGGGCGGGGAAGAGGTGGCGGGTGGGCATGGGGGGAAGGAGAGAAGGAAGAATGGGGAATGGGGTTCAGGAATCCTTCCTGCCGCCGAAGAGATTCTCGATGCCCTTGCCGATGCCTTCCTTGAGATCCTCGGGAATCTCGATGCCCGTCTTCTTCTTGAGGTTCTCGAGGCCGCGATCGAGTTGGCGATCGACCTCCTGCTTCGCCTTGTCCGCGAGCACTCCGGCACCCGCCTCCTTCAGGGCCTCCGCGAACGCCTCCTCGTCGAGCCGGATCCGCGGATCGACGAGTCGGCCGGTCACGAAGAACCGCACGGGCAGTTCGGGGATCGTGGCCGACTCGCCGCCGATCGTGATCGTGCTGTCCCGCAGCACGATCTCCAGCGGGGCATCGAGCGTCACGGTCGGCCGCACCCGGAACGTGCCGAGGAACGCCGCGTCGATCCGTCCGCCGGTGAACGGCGGGTCGTCGGAAGCCACCAGCTGCGACACGATGTCGGCCGAAGGAAGATCACGCAGGATCACGTCGAAGCCGTTCTCGGTGTGCGCCGTGGCGAGACCGCCCAGGGCGAGATCCGCGGAGAGCGACTCGTCGCTCGACCGGATTCTCATCGCGGGCGGATCCGCGACCAGTGCGGGTTCGGTCGACAGTGCGGTCAGCACGATGTCGTAGCTCGGATCCGCATCACTGCCGCGGCGGACGCCGTTCGCCTCGACACGGCGAACCAGAAGCCGCGGGGCGCCTTCGATGAGATGCGACGCGCGGACTCCGGCGTAGCCGTGCAGCGCGATCTGCTCGCGGAGCCACGCTTCGAGCGATGCCGCGTCGTCGGCGTCGGGAACCTCCGACACCTCGCCACCCTCGCCCGCCTCGGGAAGGCGGGAGGCGATGTCCTCGATCGTCCGCCGGATCTGTTCGAGTCGGTCCTTCCAGACCCGGGCGGTCTTCAGATAGTCCTCCAACGACCCGCCGGTCTCGGTGTCGTCGTCGGTGGTGTCCGGCTCGTCGTCCCGGATCCCGTCGGCGCGCGGCGACTCGACCGGGCGACCGGGTGTGGCGCGGCGTTCGTCGAGCCGCGCGTCCTCGACCTGCACGAGATCGATCGCGAGGCGCCTCCGCAGCAGCGCGTCGAGATCCAGATCCGCCGAGAGTCGTCCCGCCCGCACGAGATCCTGATCGAGGTGCGCCGGATCGCACACCGCCAGCCCGACCACCGTCGCTCGACCGCCGAGCCAGTCGATCTCGACCGCCTCGACATCCACCGTGGCACCGTTGGCGCGGGCGAGCGACTGCTCGAGCAGGTCGCGGGCGGTGCCGTTGGACAGCATCCACCCCGCCGCGACGGTCACTCCGAGGACGACGACGGCGAGACCGGCACCGGTCCAGCGGATCGGAATGCCTCGCTTCGCGGCGATCGCGGTGAACCCGCCCTTCGGGACCCCGCCGAAGAACAGCCACGCCGCGAACCGCACGGTGCGACGCGACATCAGCACCTGGAACGCCTCGCTGGTCGTCTCCAGCCCGGCGAGGGTCGTGCGGAGCCGCCGCACGACGCCGGAGATCACGAGTCCGAGGACGATGCCGACCACGAGTCCGAGCACCAGTCCACCCGTCGCGAGGTAGCTGTCGAAGCCGAGCCACGCGGTGACCGGGCCGTTGATGAGATCGCGGGCGAGCGGACGGGTGGGGCCGTCGATGACGATGCGACCGATCGCGAAGGCGATCGGTGCGGTGGCGATCGAGACGAGTGTCGTTCCAGCCGTCACGAGGCCGGCGAGGAAGATGTTCGCGTCGAGCACCAGCAGCAGGATCACTCCGATCACCGCCGGGACCGTCGCGCCGTTGGTGATGGGGAGGAAGCCGAGCAGGGCCCCGATGACGCACGCGAGCAGGATCTGGATCGGCGTGGCCCGGCCGATCAGCGTGCGGAGGAACTTGCGAATCGTGAGCATGGTGGCCTCCCGGATCGGGGATGACATCGAGTCGATCCCGCGGCGATGCCGGAGCCTATCCGGTCCGCGCGGTACGATTGGTCGAGTGCTCGGCAGCCGGGTTCCGGTCGAGCCCGGACGATTCCAACCGTTCTCGCAGAGGCGCTCGATCATGATCCACGTGCGATGCATCCCTGTCTGCTCGATCCGGACGGCGGCGATGGCGCTGCTCGCGGGCGCGGTCGCTCTGGGGGGGTGTCGATCCCAGGATCCGGTCGGCGTGAAGCTCACGCTCGAGGAGTCGGGATCGGGAACGATCGCGGTGTCGGCCTTGAGCGTTCCGGCCGTCGCGGGGATCCTGGAGGGCGACAGCGCCGGGGTGTCGTGGCAGAACGCCGCGAGGCTCACGCTCGTCACCGGAACCTTCGCCGACCTCGGTGAGGTCCGCATGGACGATCTCGTGGTCGAGTCCGCAGGGTTCTCGCCGACATCGGGCACGCTGCGGATCGAGTTTCCCCGGGGGGACGAGGCGAGGTGGTTCCGAACGCTTCACGTCGGTGCCCCGCAGCGGGCGAGCCTCGAGCGATCGCTGGAGCAGGCCGTCGCCACCGCCGAGCTGCACGAGAACGTGACCATCGCCGTGAAGGTCTCGGGCGCGCGGGTGGCGGGCGGTCTGGTGGATCCCGTCCCGCGGATCTCGGTCACTTCGAAGGACGACCTGACCACGCTGATCGCACCCCTCGAGGTGCTCGAGCAGGACGGGCCGCCGATGGTGCTGGTCGTGAACTGGGAACGCACCGCTCCGGGCAACTGACCCGCGAGCTCGGTCCTGTCTGACGGATCGATCGGGACTTCGAGGCCCGGAGACGACCACCCGCATCGTCGGGCTGCATCGACGATTCTCGGAGGAATCGCCGGCGTCGCCCTCCTCGCTGGAGGCCGCCTCCGAACCTCTCGGGTCTGACGCCGATCCGTCGAACAGGACCCTAAGGGTGCGGCCGGTTCGAGTCTGAAGACCGTGGCCGGGTCGCCGGGAAGCATCGCCGCGGCGACACCCTTCGCCCAATCGTCGTGGGCGTCGAGGTAGTGCGGAGACGCCGGATTCCCCGATTGACCGCCGGGGGTTTCGAGGATGGCCTCTTCGAATCGACCCGGGGAGGCGACGAACCTGGCGCTCGCCCCGAACCCCGGCGCGAGCACCCGCACCGCCCCCCAGTGCCCGGGCTGCGGAACGCTCGGCAGGTCGAAGCGATCGCCGACCAGCGGATGCGCCCGGCCGAGCGGATGTCGGGCGGCCAGGCGATTCCGCTCCGCCCACGGGGTGTCGGGGTCGCGAAGGTGTTCATCGATCGCGGCCCGAAGGGCCCTGCCGAACACCTCGTCCCATCCGTGACCGTCGGCCGCCTCGAGCCGCGGATCCCGATGCTCGCACGCCAGCAGCACCGGCTCCTCGTGCATCGCGCCCGCGGCCAGCCGGGCCGCCTGCGGATCGAGCGGTTCGGTCGCGAAGCGGACGAGGAGCATCGCCTTCGCCTCCTGCAGCAGTCGCTGTCGGAACGCCGCGACCACCGGCAGGGCGAGCGTGTCGGCGGAGGCGCGACCGTCCCAGGACTCGACCAGCAGACGAATCCACTCGGCGTCCTTGGTTCGATCGGGGTCGTCCAGCGCCGTCAGGAGCAGGCGTCGATACGGCTCGAATCGCTGGACATACTCGTCGAGCTGGATGGCGTGCAGAGCCGACTCGGAGGCGACCTCGAGTTCGGCGAGTCGTTCACGGATCCGCCAGGCCCGGCCGCCGTCGGCCCAGGTGCGTCCGAGCAGGTCCGCGTCCTGCACCGGGACCAGTCGGTTGTTCGCGGTCTGAAGCGAGTCGCCGGCCGGGTCGACGAGTCGTGGACGCCGCGACTCCTCGAGCGGACCGAACCAGCCGCGGTCGTCCAGATGCGTCACCGGGGAGCGACCGTCGTACCCGCGGCGGTCGGGCAGCCAGCCGCTCACCGTCCACCCGATCCGACCTTCGGAATCGGCCACCACGACATTCTGCGATGGTCCGCCCCAGGCTGCGGCGACATCCAGTCCGGCCTCGACATCGCGGGCCTCCAGCAGTCCGAGCAGTCCGAGGTCGATCGCGCCGGGTTGCGCCGACACCTGCAGCAGGGCGATCGGTCGTCCATCGGGCGTCTCGTCGACGACCGGTCCCCAGCGGGTGAATCGGCTGCGAACCGCGACCGGGCGGGCGCCCGCGACGGCGATCTCCACCTCGCGATCGTCGAAGGACTCCCATCCGTCGGGGCCGCGATAGCGGGTCGGATCGTCGGGATCGACCTCGACGATCACGAGGTCCTCGAAGTCGCCGGTGGTGTTGGTCAGGCCCCAGGCGAGGTGCTCGGTGACGCCGAGTGGAAGGCCGGGAGCCCCGGGAAGACTGACCCCCATCGCGTGCACGCCCGGCCACGACAGTCGCACGCGGTACCACAGTCCGGGGGCGACCGACGCGAGATGCGGGTCGTTCGCCACGATCGCCCGCCCGTCGTCGGTGCGCTCGCCGCCGACCGCGAAGTTGTTGGAACCCGGGCGGAGATCGTCGGGAATCTCGATCACGCTCGCCAGACGCTCGGGGTCGATCCGGTTCGGGCGGGCGGCTCGGGCGGGAAGGGGGTCGGGGATCGCGGGGACGGACTCGGCGGTGCCGTCCGGGTGCTCCACCAGGAGGGTGTCCCATCGCCCCGGCACCGCGAGCAGCCACTCGGCGACCGGCGGGGGCACGGATCGTCGCAGGGCGGCCACGCCGAATTCCTCGTCGGCGGTGCGCTGGAGCATGTCGAACATCGTGAGGAGCACGAGAATCGAGTCCTCGGCCCGCCACGCGGTCGGGGTCGCGTTGAGCAGTCGATGCTCGGTCGGAGGACCGTCGAGACTCGCGAGCCCCGCGTTCACGCCGCGGGTGTAGGCCTCGAGCACCGACCGTTCAGCGGCGTCGAGCTGGTCCACGATGTGTCGGGCCAGCTCGCGTCGTCGGGCGATCGCATTCGGACGATCCATCTCCAGCAGCATCGGACCGGCCAGCGCCGCGGTCTCGCCCGCGGCCTGCCGCCGCATCCCGTCCATCTGGAAGAACCGCTCCCGACCGTGCAGCCACCCGAGTGCCGCGAACGCGTCGTTCCGGGACTCGGCGACGATGCTCGGCACCGCCCGATCGTCGAGATCGATCGAGACGGGTTGCCGAACCGCGGACACCGTGACCGACACCGGTTCCGGATCGATCGCCCGGCCGGCGGTCGCAGGGAGCGACGCGGCGAGCACGATCGCCACGGCGATGCATCGGCGGTGGATCATGTGACTCGTTCGACGAGGGGTTCGGTGGATCATGCGAAGCTCCGAGACGGGGGCGGGCCGTGGGACCGTAGCATGCTCCCATGCCCTCGCGATCGCTCCACCCATTCGACCGAGATCCGCGGATCCGCCCCATGGCGACCACTGGGTTCTCGCTGCTTCTCCTCGCCGCGACCCTGACCGGTTGCGGCGAGGGCCCGTCCCACTCTCCGCCCGAGGCGTCGGAGTCGCCCGTGTCGGACGATCTCGCCGATCGCGCCGCCGCCTCCACGCCACCCCCGATCGTGCCGCCCGACGACTCGTTCACGCCCGTCGAGCGGATCGTGATCACGGGGGCGACCGTGCTCTCCGATCTTCATGTGGACGAGAACGGAGAATGGGTGGCCCTCGGGCTCGAGGACACCTCGGTGCTCATCGAGGACGGCGTCATCGCCCGGCTCGTGCCGTCGTCGAACTACCAGCTCGGTCCCGGAGATGTCACGGTGACGGCCCGGGGGCGCTGGGTGATGCCCGCCCCGATCGTGCGGGGGGTCGCGTCCGACTGGGTGGAGACCGAGGACTGGTGCACGGGCGGCCGACTCGTGGATGCGACGCTCGCCGGGATCGGCGCCGTCGTGCTGCCGCAGGAGGTGGTCGATGGTCCGCACGGTCGCTGCGCCGCGTCGCGGCTGCGTGACCTCGAGATTCCGGCCGCCACGCTGTTCGGCGCCGACGCCGACACGATGGCGGCGCTCGACGGCGTGCCGTCGCTCGAGGCGGGCATCGGTCCGGGGACGACGCTTGCAGACGCGATCCGGACCGCGCTCGCCGAGGGAACCTCGTCCGCCGAGATCCTCGCGTCGTTGACCACGGCCCCCGCGGCCGCGCTGGGACGTCCCGAACTCGGCGCGATCGAGCCGGGGTCCTCCGGGAAGGTGCTCGTCCTGAATGAGAGTCCCCTCGAGAATCCATTGGCGATCCTCGAACCGCACGCGGTCACCTTCGGCGATCGGGTGATGCGACGCGCCGAGATCGAGGTGCTGCGGGACGCCTCCGTCCGAGGCATCGACATGCGGACCACGGTGCTCGCGCTGTCGCCGGCGTCGGTCGAGTCCGATCGGGTCCGCCGGTGGACGCTCAGCGTGCAGGGCCAGGTCTTCGGCGGCATCGCGGCGGGCGAGGGCGAGGACGGGGTGCGCTTCACCGGGCGCACCGGCCAGCCTCGTTTCGACGCCACGAGCGGGGTGCTCCGCCTGGAGCCCGCCGATGGACTGCCGAACCTCGAACTCGCCTATGAAGGACCGCCCCAATCGTTCCGGATCGAGACGAGGCCCGATGAGGACGGTCTCGCCGTCGAACTCGCGGTGGAGGACGCGGCACCGATCGGCGCGGCGTCGCCGGGGCCGAGCTCGCCGCCGATCGTCGATCTCGCGCTCGACCTCGATCTCCGGGCGTCGCTGCTGGCGCCCGGCGAGACGCTCGAACTCGACCTGCAGGAACTGATCTACGGCAACGGCCCGATCGGACTGGCGCCGCGTCGATACCGGCTCACGGTGATCGACCCGGCATCGTGTCCCCCCTGTTTCGAAGAGTTCGAGCGGGTCTGGCGGCTGGAGGTCATCGACGTCGAACGCGGCCCCGATGCCGTCGCCGCGATCGCCACCGTCGGCATGCGGGAGGGGCGCCCGTCCCGGGCCCGCTTCGACGCCGGGGCCGAACCGGTGTGGTTCGACGAGCTGCCGGGGGTGGGACGGCCGGAGGTGGACTGAGGGAATGGGAGAAGTGAGAACGGAGAACGGAGAACGGAGAACCGGGCGTGGTCAGGGGGTGAGGAGGCGTTCGACGACCTCGGCGACCTCGTGGGGGCGTTCGACCATCGTCGAGTGGCCGGCACCCTGGATGACCGTCGCGCGGGCGTGGGGGATCGCGGCCTGCCAGAGCGGAAGGGCGCTCGGGTCGATGATCCGATCGTCGCCGCCCCAGACGAGCTCCACCGGGCAGGTGATGGTGCGGTAGCGATCCGGTCCGGAGAGCATGATCTCCTCCAGCGACCGGAGGATCGTTTCGTGCTCGTCGGCCCGACGACTTGCTTCCGCGGCGACCACGCGTCGCAGGAATCGCGGCATGAACGGCGGGTTCGTGAAGTTGAGGGCGAAGATCCGCTCGAATGATGCGAGGTCGTGGATCCGCAGGAGATGCTCGTCGCGCTTCGCCGCGGCGAAGACCTCCGAGTCGATCGGCGGCTCGATGCCCGCGGGGCCGATCAGCACGATGCCCGAGGGAACGTCCGGCCGCGTCGCCGCGAAGTTCGCGGTGATCGCGCCGCCCATGCTCGACCCGACGAGCACCGGATCGCGAAGCTCGAGCCGGTCGAGCAGGTCGTCGACCGCTTGCAGATAGGCGTCGATCCCGTGCGGCGGCGTGGCGGTGCCGTGGAGCCCGAATCCCGGGAGATCGGGAATGATCACGCGGTGCCGGGTCACCAGCAGCCGCCCGAGCTGGAGCATGGTCGTGCCGTCCACCCCGAACCCGTGCACGAGCACGACGGGCGGTCCGTCGCCGGTTCCGCCCTCGAAGCGAGGCCAGCCGAGGTCCATGCGGTGCGGGAGGCCCGAGGCGCGGGCCGCCGCATGGACCAATCGCCGGAACACGCGGCCGCGGCGGGTGACCGGGTGACGAGGTCGGAAGGTGACGGTCGGGTTGGTCGTCATGGGTGCGATCGTCGGCTCAGGCCAGCGGCGGGCGTGACTCCGACACGCCGTACGCGGACTCCAGCACGCGCCCGAGTCGGATGAGCGTGCCCTCGTCGAACAGTCGGCCGATGATCGTGAAGCCCTGCGGACGATTCTCCGCGACCGATGTCGGCTGCACGAGCGTGGGATGACCGGTGGCGTTGGTGATGAGCAGCAGGTTCGCCGCGAACGCCGGGGTGGCGAGGGCATCGACGCCGTCCATGATCGTGGCCATCGCATTCATCGCCTGTCGCCGTACGCGATCGGCCTGCACCGCCTCGATCGCGGGGATGAACCAGCTTCGTCGGAATGTGTTCGGCCACGCCTGCGGCGACTGCCAGACCAGCGTGTCGTCCTCGTCGGTCCGCGTGAGCGACTCGAAGGCCGCCGCGGCCTCGGCGTACAGCGTGACGAGCAGGGCGTCGTAGGGAAGTTCGGGGAGCTCGACCTCGACGAGTCGGCAGCCGGCGGCGCGAAGATGGTCGAGCGCGGCGCGATCCGCCTCCGAGGCCCGCTCGAACCACGACGGGTGCCAGCCGATGCGAAGCTCCGAGACATCCCGCGAGTTCGAACAGGTCAGCGACTCGCCGACGCTCGAGGCGTCGCGCGGGTCGTGGCCCTGGATCGCGTCGAGCACGAGGGCGGTGTCCGACACATTCCGGCAGATCGGGCCGATCTTGTCGAGCGACCAGCACAGGCTCATCGCCCCGTGACGCGAGACTCGTCCGAAGGTCGGCCGCAGGCCGGTGGCGCCGCAGCGGACGCACGGAGAGACGATCGAGCCGTAGGTCTCGGTGCCGAGCGCGAAGGCCATGAGACCCGCGGCCACGCCGCTCGCGCTGCCGGCGCTCGACCCGCTTGAACCCTGCTTCGGATTCCACGGGTTCCG